>JAYVQJ010000051.1:0-3088 GCA_043777235.1 Planctomycetia bacterium | reverse complement strand
CGCCAGGAACCGGAGGGCTGACGTCCTCCGCTCGCCGGCGCGAATCGGCGGACCCCAACGGGGTTCCGTCATTCGGGAGTCTCGAAGGCCGCAACCCCAGCGGGGTCGAGGTCGCGTTTGATCCGTCACCCAGGGTAGCCCGTTGACGCGGGCAACACTGGGCGATGTGACAAAACTCCTTCGGAGTAATGGCGACGAACGGCTGCAAAGTCATCCCGTCAGATTGACCAAAAGTTTCCGAATCCGTTCCAGCGTGGCGTCGTTGACGCGGCCGAAGGTTTTGACGATCAGCGAATTGGCCAGCGTGTAGAGTTTGTCCACGCGGACGGTTCCCGGTCGATTCAATGCTCCCGAAGCCAAATCCGCCGACGTGACTGTGAAGGAGTACGGCGTGACAGTGGGATTCGACGTCATGGCGACCACGACCATGTCGGAACAAGACCAGTGATAGGCGTCGTTGGAAATGACGATCACCGGCCGACGCTTTTGAGAGGTCAGGTCGGTGAACGGGACGGGAATCAAAACAATGTCGCCCTGCTTAGGCATTGTTCCAGTCCTCGTCGTCGAGCGGGTTGTCCCAAAAATCCAGGCTGCTCTGAGCGGCTGCGGTCAGGTCGCTGAAAGAATCCGGCTGCTCTGGAACGACAAAGACCGTCACATGCCGACCTGCGGCGAACGGGACTTGGAGTTCCAGCTTTCCGTTCGTGAGGACTTCGGTTTCAAATTTCAGAGCCGTTTGCGGCTCGACGTTGGTAGTGGCCATCATTTGACCTTTCGACTCGGCGTTGGTTTGGACATCGCCAGTGTAGCCCACAACGGACAGTCTGTTTAACCCCAACGCCATCGGCGTGGGCGCGTACGCTGTTGGCGTCGCGGTGATTGATCGTCCGATGGATCTTCGCGCCGTGTGCAATCACGCCCCTGGGCTTGTCCCAGGGGTTCAATGGCTTCTGCGCTACTGCGTTGGTGCTGCAAAAGTCGTTGAATTGGAGTAGCGCGAAAGCCGTTGAACCCCCGGCACAAGAGACTGTCCGGCTTTGGCGCACTCATCCTGGAGTGCTGTGGCTCGACACAGCCCTCCGCCAAGAACGAAAAGATCTCGATTCCTGAAAAGACTGACGAGTTGTGAACGTCGTGCTCGACTTCAGCCATTTTTCCAGAGAACGCAAACACTTCAGGGATGGAGGGCTCCGTCAAGCCGGAGCACTCCGAGGAAAGCCGGACAGTCTCACAAGGCCGGGGGCGTCATGTTGCGAGTGACTCAGGCGAGCGGGGCGGCGTTCGCCCCCCGGTGAGACGGCAACGATCGCGCTCGCCAGGAACCGGAGGGCTGACGTCCTCCGCTCGCCGGCGCGAATCGGCGGAATTCAACGGGGTTCCGTCATTCGGGAGTCTCGAAGGCCGCAACCCCTGCGCGGTCGAGGTCGCGTTTGATCCGTCACTCAGGGGTCGCCCGCTGACGCGGGCAACCCTGGGCGATGTGACGAAACTCCTTCGGAGTATCGAAGTGGCGGCTCACCAATCGGAGTCAACATCAAGCCAGCATTCGCGAGGATCCGTCGCGATGATTCGTGATGCGAGCCAACCATAAAGGACAATGGTCAAAAAGGCTCCACCAATAGTAGCTACAGGCAACATGATCGGAGTTGGGGGGCGAATCAACAGAAAATACATCGGCACCAGCATCGGACAGCCCAACGAAGTGGCGAGCACGAACATGGCATGATTCAAACGGTGACCCACGGCGAGATTCGGCATCGCAGAAAAATCACCGCGAGTCCATTCGCGTAACAGTGGATGAATCCAGATCCGGACACGAGCGACTGCGGCGCATAACGCTGCCAGCAACCCGACCGTCGCAGTCAACAGGATTCCTGCAAACAGACGCTGAAGCACGGGAATGGCCTGTGCATTGTCAGGCTCCTTACCGGTCAGGTGATACTCCGCCGCAAGTACACCAATCGTAGTCAATGCGGCAGCAGCTCCTTTCCAGAAGCCCGTTGCAAAACAAAATGCGGAACAAATCCACGAACGGGATCGACGATGGTCGGAGCGAAGAATCCACCAGCCTGTCCGAAACGATCGCCAACCCGCCCGGATTGATGGCATCACTGCACCAGCCGCAATGCTGTCAGTCACCCAAAAGACGACGGTGCCGATCGCGAGGAATGTGATGAACTCGACAATGGGCTTATCGAGTCTCGGCGATGGAACTCGTTGATCAGAAATTTCAGGCGTAGTCATTCTTGAGACTCGCTTCCGCCGCCAATCTCACGCGATCAACTCCTGCACGACGTGGCCATGCACGTCAGTCAGGCGGAAATCGCGGCCGGCGTAGCGGTAGGTGAAGCGTTCGTGGTCGAAGCCGAGGAGTTTTAGTAGCGTGGCGTGCAGGTCGTGGACGTGGACCGGGTGCTCGACCGCTTTGAAGCCGAATTCGTCGGTGGCTCCGTGGACGTAGCCGCCGCGCACGCCGCCGCCGGCCAGCCACATCGTGAAGCCGTGATGATTGTGGTCTCGGCCGTTGATCTTACCGTCGTTGGAACCTTTCTTCGGGAGTTCGACGGTCGGCGTGCGGCCGAACTCGCCGCCCCAGATCACCAGCGTCTCGTCGAGCAACCCGCTTTGCTTGAGGTCGGCTAGCAACGCGCCGATCGCTTGATCGCATTGCTTCGCGAGCCGGCGGTGATTGACTTCGATGTCGTCGTGGTTGTCCCACGGCTGACCTTCGCCGTGCCAGACTTGGACGAAGCGGACGCCGCGTTCGATCAACCGCCGAGCAATCAGAATCTGCCGAGCCTGTGTGCCGGGGCCGTAGGCTTCGAGCACATGCTTCGGCTCGCGGCTGACGTCGAACGCCTCTTCGGCATCGCGCTGCATGCGGAACGACAGCTCGAACGATTGAATGCGAGCCTCAAGCTGCGCGTCCCCCGGCCGCTGCTGCTGATGCCGGCGATTCAGCTCTTGCAGCAGATCAAGCTGCCGCCGCTGCTGCGTCACGCTGAGATGCGGGTTGCGGATGTTCTCGATCAGCTTGTCGATCTCGGTCGATTTCGTGTCAATGTACGTCCCTTGATAGACGCCCGGC
>JAYVQJ010000050.1:0-3090 GCA_043777235.1 Planctomycetia bacterium | reverse complement strand
CGCTTCGAGCGCCGGCCCACCAGAAAGCCTGCTGAAAATATCTGGTGGGCCGGCGCGGCGAAGCGCCGCTTGTCCCACCCTACGGTAAGTCAGACAGTTGAAGTAGACGTTCTCAGGGTCGCTCGAAGCGTCGGTATTGAAGTTGCGCGAATAAGGAAACTCGCCTTACCGCGTCTCGATGACTCGCCCAGCAGAGGTCAATCATTAGACGCAATGCACCACCACGCAGGTGATGTTGTCTTTGCTGCCACCATCTTCGGCGGCCTTGATGATCGCGGCGGCGGCGGCATTGAGGTCGTCTTGTCGGAGCATCGGAATGATCTTGTTGAGATCATTCTTGATCCCATCAGTCACTCCGTCCGAGCAAAGCATGAAGCGATCTCCAGACTGAGCCTCAAGGATCTTGGCTTCCGTTCCCGTGCCGCCCTCTTTCGTGCCGAGGTAGCGGTATAAGACGTTCTTGTAGCGATGCGTCTTCGCCTCTTCGGCCGTGATCGTGCCGGCATCGAGCAACGCTTGCGTCAGTGAATGGTCCTTCGTGATCTGTTCGAGTTTCTCGCCACGCAAGCGATAAACGCGGCTGTCTCCGATTCCGCCGATGAACAACTTGCCGGCGGCGACGAGCATCACAGCCAGCGTCGTCCCCATATTGAGATATTCTGAATCAAGACTGGAGAGTGCCATGATTTCGCCATTGGCGAAAGCAACCGCTTCGTCCAGTCGCTTGATGATTTCGTCGGGCGAGGCCTTCTCAAAGTCGATCGTCTGTTCCAAGCGGTGGGGAATGATCTCCGTTGCCAGCGCACTGGCCTTCTCGCCGGCACTTTGTCCTCCCATGCCATCAGCGACAATGAAGAACCGTCCGCGCGAATCGATAACGAACGAGTCTTCGTTGTTCTCGCGGAAGTTCCCTTTAATGCTCAGGCTGCCCCAACGGACTTGAACCATCGTCGTTACCAGTCGAATGTCGCCAGCTCTCGCAGTACGCCAAGAGCAAAACTAAAAATTATCCCAAGACCGTCTTCATCAAATCTTGAACGCCAAGCGTGGAAGCACTCACGAAGTACTCGCCCGCCTCGAACCCGGCGCTCTCGCCAAATAACCGATTTTGACTTTCCACCAGCCGAAAGACCGACTCCTTCGCGGGTGGGAATTGAGTCTTATAGACCCTGATCGCAGAGAGTTTAAGCTCCAACGTCTCCGAAATATCCACGACGAAACCACTGCCGCCGTGTTCGTCCCGCATCAACTGCCGCAGCCCCAAAGGATACCACACTTGCTTGCGAATGCTGTGTGGCGGCCAGCCGGCGAAGTGCTCGTCCCATTTCGTCAATCGTGAGTAAAAGACCGCGGCATCCGTGATTTGCATCGCTTGCCAATGATCCGGCGACGCCATCGGAGTCTTGTCGAGAATTCCGAGCACGACACTTGGGCGGTATTTGCGGAACAGGGTCGCCAATGCCACGCGCGACTCGAACGAATCGAACAATCGCCGATTCGGAAGACTCAACGTCTCGCGAATCGACACGCCCAGGATTCTGGCTGCGGCGACTGCTTCCGCCAGACGCACTTCCGGCCCTGGACTTCCCGGAGTTGGCTCGCCATCCGTCAGATCGACGATGCCGACCCGATATCCCTGTCGCACCAGCTTGGCCAACGTCCCGCCGCACGCGATCTCGACATCATCGGGATGTGCGCCGACAGCGATGATGTCCAGGGCTTCGGGAAGCGTCGGCGACATTTCGTGTCTCATTTCGTCGGTACTTCGGTGGGACACACAAACTCACGGATCAACTTCGCCAACCGATGCGGGTGAGTGAGAAACGCCAACAATCCCGTCGTATGCAAGAACTCCGTTCGTGCATTCGGCAACAGCGCGGCCAACTCATCACGACAGCGAGCTTGCGACTCACCTTCACCTTCGACGTGCAGTAACAATGTCGGTGTCTCGAACGACTGCAACCGCGATCGAACATCGAACTGACTGAGCATCCCGAACCGCCGGGCCAACTCGGCCACGGGCGTCTGGCCTGCATTGTCGAGATAGAACAACCATCGAGTGGGATCGATGGGCGGGAACCACAACCGATGGCCTCGTTCCTGAAGTCCGCGCCATAACGGCAGCGACTGAATTCGGCCGGGCATCCATCGCAACAATCCTGCCCCTGCGCGTTCAAACATCGTCAGCGGCAAGTGAGCAAACGCTGAGTGCAACGTCAAACTGCGAACTTGCGAACCGAGTCTGTACGCTGTCTCTACCGCAAGAGCTGAGCCGAACGATGTCCCGAACAAGTGACAGCCTTCAGTGCCCGTGAATTCGCGAACGACATCCGCAATCGAGTCGATCAATCGCGGCCACGTTACCTGTCGGCCCGTCGGATAATCCAGGAGCACGCAGCGGCAGTTCGCCTTCAGCAAGAAGGCGCACAGCGCGAACAACTCCTGCGAACCACCAAGGCCATTGAGCATCACCAATGTCGGGCCATCGCCCCACATACGGCCGCTGATCCGCCCGGCACTCGTCTGCGTCAACCAAGGTGCGGATTGTTCACGAAAGGCGTCGAGAACCTGCTGCCATTGCAACGGCGGCGGACAACCTTCTCGTCCGGACATTGCGGCCAGCGGATTCGCACCAGGCAAATCACCCGAACAGTGCGACTCGCCACCACAACATTCGACCGCAGTCGGAGGTCGGTCGAGGACTTCGGAGGACGGCGGGACGCTGCTCATGACGTGCGACAATTTCCAAAAGTAACCGGTGAACGAAGCGGCGTCATGCTAGGTGCAACCCGAAAAAATGGAAAGCACGGCCTGACACGCCACTGAATCCCAGGTGGTTTCCTATTTCCGATGCAAGTCCACACCGCGAGCCGCAACCGCGTGAGCTACGTTGAAGCACCCTTCTCACTCGGAGATTCCGCATGGCCTCCTCGAAAACTCATCCCCGCAAGCGTCTGTTCGTCAACCGCGACATTCAAGGCCGCCTTCTCGCACGCACCAGTTTGTATTGGGTGCTGTACCACGCGGTGCTGTGGATGGCGATGTTCTTCTTCCGCTTTGCCGAGCATCGCGGAGCCGTCATGGCCGGTG
>JAYVQJ010000049.1:0-12156 GCA_043777235.1 Planctomycetia bacterium | reverse complement strand
CTGAGCACCACCGCGCAGCCATGCCTCACCTCGCTCGTGATGGCGAACGTAGTGAGTCGGACTGTCGATGCTCCATTCGCCCGGTCTCCAATGCAGCGTGCGCTTGTCCGGTTCGCCGCCACGCCAATCGCACTCGATCATGGTCGGCATGTGTGAGACGGCGACATCGACCCAATGATTCTCGGACGGGATCGCCCAGTCGTAGAACTTCCGCTCGCCCGAACGCAGGTAGTTCCACCAAAGCTGCGTCTCCTTCCCGTAGGTGTGAAACTCAAACCGCCGCGAATCAGCGAAGAACTTTTTCGTCTCGTCATCCCAGTGATAGCTGTAGTGCGGCCCCGCTCCGAACAGCCACCAGCCGTAGTCACCGAAGTCATCCTGCACCTTTCGAGACAGATCAAAAATGCGATCGACCGCCGCTTCTGCCGTTTCGATGTAACCCGAAGCGTCAGCGAGGGCGGGAGCTTCACCGACTCTCTCCGTCGAGGTCTTTTCGGTCGTCGGCCCTCGCTGACGCTTCGGGTTACTGCGCGGAGCGAGCGGTCCGAAGACATCGGTCGAACAGTTCCACTCACCGCTTGCCAACGCCAACGGTTGCGTCGCGGCGAGCCGGCCGTATTCGGCTCCGTCGTCGCGGCGACTGGCTGGGCCAAAGTGCAGCCAGAACTCGTGATGTTTGTTGATCCCCAGACCATCGGCCGCGCCGCGATTGATCGCCGGAACCTCTGCGAACAGGAAGAATTTTTCTAGCGGATTGGCGTCGAGCTTGTCTTGGCCGGCACGGAGATACTTCGCACCACCGGCTCCGAAGAATTTCTCGATGCCGGCCGCTCCAAAATCCAGCTCGCCGGCATGTGGACTCCACAGATGCAACACCAATTGGTTGGGCGTTGCTTCCCACTCTTTCGGGAACTGCTGCCAGAACCAACGCAGCGAGCCTGTCACAGACGTGCGGTCATCGGAAACTTGCAGCCATTCTCCCATGCGTTCGGGGCAAGCCAACGTCTTCGTTTCTTGCGCGGACGTTTGAACGACCGCCGCCTCGTGTTCCAGATTGCCGTAATGCCGGAACGTCTTTTGAAAGCTGGCAACCGACTGCGTGTCCGACTGCCAAGCCACATCGAGCGGCTGATTGCCCGGATCACCTGACGCATCGACAACGACGTGACGATCAGCCGTCTTCATTTTAAGGTCGAGCGCAAAACCGATGTCGGTGAATCGCGTTTCCTTCGTCGAGCCGACAAAGCCCAGTTCATCGACTACTTTCACCAGCGGCAGTCCCGCGAAGAAATGAAAGCGAGTTCGATACTTGGCAATCCGCTCGCCCGCCGGTCCGGTGTAGAAACCATCGACGCGAATGCAGGCTCGCACCGGCCCGCTGGATTCGACGACCACGCGACGATCCGCTCCATCATGCACGCTCGAAAATCTTTTGTTGGCGTGATCTCGATAGTAATGCTCACCTTCAGAAGCCCCGGCCGCAACGACTTCATCTGGCTCAATCTGATTGTTTCCGTTGAGGTCGCAACGAATGGTCCGCAATGCCACCGGGCCACTGGCGGAGAACTCCGCTTGCAATGCTCCCGTCGAAACTTGAACGGCGTTGTCTTGAACAACCAACAGCGGGATCTTGTCCGGTTTGCGGACAACGTCGTCGCCAAATTCCAATGCGTATTTGCACCCCGGTTCCGCGATAAAGTCGATCGTCAACCATCGCACGCTCTTCCGCTCGGCATCCCAAGTCGCCGCCACACGCGCTTGCAGCGGTCGTTCCTCACCGCGATCGTCAATCAACCGGCAACGCTTAGCATCGTTCAATTTCCCACGAGGAAACGGCACGCCAGTCGTCATCGGCCAAGCGGCCTTGCGGTCAGCGAACGATTCGTCCACGACCAGATCAACACGTGTCGCCGCCGCCGCGAAATCCGTCCAACCACACAGCGAGACAACGACGACTCCAAGCACAACGAGAAGAGACAAACACCGTTGCATGACTGGTCCCGTGGAGTGGTGAGGCAATCAGTCTTTTCGAGCGACCGGTGATTTCACTCGGCCATGACGACCGAAATCGGGAACGGCACCGCCATTCGGAATCGCTCCGAGATCGAGGCGAGCATTATTGGTGGGACGCTGCGGATCGAACAGGTCTGTGGGCAACACAACTCCTTTGCCGATTGCGGTCCTGTCGGGCTGCAAGCGGTCGTCGTTCTTCGCGGCGGGTGCTCGATCGAACGCGCTGAATCGAGGATCGGCGACGACGTTGTTGTTTGGAGTGCGGACGACAAATCTCAAATCTCTCGCTTCCCAATGCTCCGCCAGCAGTGGGAACGACAAGGCCGGAAGGACTTCCGCTCGCTGGCCGACTTCATCGCACCGGCGGATTCAGAGCGGCAAGACCACATCGGCGCGTTCGCAGTCACGACCGGGGTCGGTTGCGAGGAACTCTGCGCGAGATTCGACAAGGCCAACGACGATTATCAGTCGATCATGGCCAAGGCTCTCGCCGACCGACTGGCACCACGGCGGTTGTCAGTGCGTTTCAATCCAGAAACTTGTTTTGCATGGGGCTTGTTTGAAAGTGAAACGTCAGCGTTCAATGTTGGTGATCTTCTTACTTGGCGGATTAGGCTCGAAACCCTTTTCTTGCTTCTTCTCTTCGACGTTATCCGGCTTGATTGGTTGATTGTTGTCTGGCTTAGGAGTTGGTTCTTTTGGTTTGCTCTTACTCTTTTTCGCGGTGCGCGGCGTTGCAGGGTCGCGCTTGGCTCCCGCCTTTTCCAAGGCTTTGATGGCGCGTTCTTTTCCGTATTGAATCGCGACATCCAACGCGGACTTCCCCTCGTCGTTGCGAAGGTCCAAATCAGCACGTCCTCGAAGGAGGACTCGGATCGTCTCGGCATGATCATTCGCTGCCGCGAGCATGAGTGCGGTTAGACCGCGCGGTTCCCTTTCGATCAAATTCGGATCTGCACCAGACACCACCAATAATTTCACAACCTTCGAGTGTCCCAGCATGGCCGCAAGCATGAGCGCAGACCGACCGCGTCCTTCGTCACGCTGTAAATCCAACTTTGCACTAGCGTCGATGAGCCGCCGACATACTTGAACATGGCCTTGAATGGCAGCGCGCATAAGCGGGCTGTAATCAGTCGCGGGATTTACATCGGCTCCAGCAGCGATCAGAACATCCACGATCTCAACGTTTCCCGCATAGGCCGCGAGGCACAACGCAGTGTCACCGTCGTAAGTCGGCACTTCCATGTTCGCACCATGCGCCAATAACAGGATCACGATGTCCCGATCCCCTTGTCCGATCGCCGCACCAAGTGGTGTTGTCCGACTTGGAAGTGGTGCCGGCATTCGCTCATGACCGGACGGTTGTAGAAGTGCTTTGACCGCACCGTGGTCGCGACGTGCGATTGCACTTATCACTGCATTTTTCTTCGCCACAATTGCGGACGCTTCTGAGTCGTCGCCCGTAGTTGGTGCGATCGTAAATGCAACGAGACTCAAATTCACAACAATGAAGTATGAAATTCGGGCCATTTGAGTGTCCTCTAAATCGGACAATTGAATCACATTTTGAATCAACGTCCAATTTCGTTACAGGTTAAAGGGCGGTATAGGGCAAGCCGTCATTTGGAATAAACAAATCCCAGTCGGGCGGTGGGCTTGCTGGACGACGCAAATCGTTGGTGGCAGCGGTTCGGTCCCTTAATAACTGCATTACCCTCTTCGGGTAGGGCGTTTGCATTGTGCCTTTCGCATCGATAGTGAGGTAAAGGTCGTGCTTCCCTTCACGCAAAGGAGTGTCCAATCGTGGTGGGGGCGGGTTAGGATCCTGAGGCGTCGGAGGAATCGGCGGAACGACGACTTCGGCAACGGTAAAACTTATCGTAAAGCGTTCGTCGTTACCGGTGTTTCGAATCTTGAGAGACCATCCAATGCGTTCTCGAGCAGGTCCGTCGTAGTGCCAGACGCCTCCGATGTTTTCCACGACTTGGATTACTGCTGTGCCACTGGCAATCGTGTCACCTTCGATAAAATGACCGACCGTAAGAATACCCTCCATTTTTCCACCGATACCCAGATCCGGAATAGCATCCGGCAAATATTGCAATTCGTTGCTGGGTGTCCCCGGTGCGACCGCGTCTCCATTATTTCCTTCCGATGCAAAAAGTCGAACGAGATGATTTTCTGCAAAATATTGTCCCTCATATAAGCCCGAGTCTCTCCATTTCCTGTTCGTCGATGCAGTCGCAATATATTGAATCTCTATGTCGTTTGTAGAATGGTGTGCAATCATGTAGACCTTGATTCCTGCCGTTTCGTAAATTTCCTCGGCTGGATCGTCATTCCCACGCGAGTAGTTCCGGTAACCCACGAATTCGTCTCCAACAGCGTTCTTGACAAACGCAAACGCCTCGGCACCGGCGGCGTCTTTAATTGTGTATTTCAGTTTGACAAATAACTCTTGTTTGGCCTCGATCGTCCCGTTGCTGGGATCACTCGGCGGGGTGTAATAGACGTAGGTGCCATCGGTGGAGGCGGTGCCGTCGCCGAGGGACACCACCGAGATCACGGTCTGCTGATCCCCCTCAGTGTCTGGATCGTTGGCAAGCACCGGAATCGTAATGACAGCCGTTGAAGCGATCGGAACAAAGATTTGGTCGTCGAGGGCGTTGGTCGAATTTGTGACCGTCACGTTGACGGTTCCATATTGCGGGAGCGCCCCGGGGACCAATTCGGTCACTGAAAAGGTGAAGGAATCGCTGCCGGCTTGATTCAAGAAGGAGGTGTAGGTGAAGGTTCCGTTGCCATTGTCAGCCACAGAACCGATCGTCGGCGGTGTCGTGATCGCGACGGTAAACGGCGTAGGATTCATGATGTCGCCGACGTAAACGGGAAACGTTGTTTGCGATTGCGTCATCATCGGCGTTGTGTGCGTGAGTGTGATGCTGTCATTCATCACCGTGACGGACAGCAGCGATTTCGTCTCCAAAACTTCTATACACGCGGCAGAGTTCACAATTCGAGAACGCCGACGGCGGGAATTACGACGAAGTAGGGGGGGGGCCTGACAATGAAAGTCTCTGAACGAAAGCTTGCGAACCGTGAGTGATCGACGACATCCAAGACCCGAAGAACATGGCAGCTCCTTCACGATTGAGAGAAAGAAGGAATAGCGATCGAAGCAAAAGCGATCGCTGTAGAAGTGTGGTGGGCAAATTGCCATGCTGACGCGAAAAGTTCAATCCCCGGATCGTCGCATTCGGAAAGAATCACAAAACTGACTGTAGCGTCAGAGTCATGCGATCTGATTGTCGGATGCTCAGAATTGTTCGGGCCCCATATCCGCTGTCGCCCCGCTCTTCGCCGCGACGAACAGTTCCGAGATCTTGCACTGGAAGCCGGGCAACACGACTTCGCCGGTAAGCACATCCGTGTTGTGCAGTTTGGTGACGGTGCCGTCGGCTCGATGCACGGTCACGGTTTCGGCGTCCGGGGAGATCACCCAAACCAGGGGGACTCCGGCCTCGAGAGATTCTTCGACTTTCACCGCCGACTCGCGTGTGGGCGAAACGAGGTTCGCGGCCGACGGCCGTGCGTCAGACCGAATACGAATCCCTCTGGGTAATCGGTGCCGCGAGCCCACAAACCGGCCGGGCCGAACCGACGAAGCGGTCGCGGCGGGAACAAGAGCGGCTCGATCAATTGATGAGTTCGTTGAGCGGACTCACGAAGTCGGCAGGCTCGGCGGAGTCGAAGGCGTTCGAGGCGACGATGCTGTCGGCGGCGGATGAGACGTCGCAAACTTCCTGCGGCGACTTTGATGAGATCACCGGCGAATTGATGACCGCATGGCGACCGGCGGAAGCGGCAGATGAGATCGGTCGGCTCGGTGGCTATCGAGTGTTGAAAGCGCTCGGCGTCGGTGGTGTGTTTCTGGCTGAGGACGTACAACCGAACGGTGATTGATGACACTCAAGGCAAGATCGAAGTTTGGAGCATCGAAGACGACACCAAGCCGCTGTTCGAAGTGACATTCCCGCAGCCAACGGCTACCGACTGTCACCTGCCACCTGCCCGCGATTTGCTCTTTGCTTGGAATAACGGTGAAGGTGCCGTATGGGATTTGAAATCCACCCCACCGCCTGAGTCCCGCTTCCGGCTTACCGGCCAATACACTCAAGACGCCTTCTTCACGTCTGACGGTCAGTTCGTCGTAACGGCCGACGACAGAGGAATCGGGACTTACGACTGGGCCAACAAACGCGAACATCGGCGGATCACATTTCCCGGTCAAGTCCGGTCACTCGCCCTACACCCCGACGGCCAACACCTCGCCACCGCCAATGCCAACGGCACGGTTTACATCCTGCGGCTGCCGGAATTGGCGGAGCATTCGCAATCCGTGAAGTGACTGACTGACGCTGTTTTGAGTTGGTCGATAACGTACCGCCTCGAACGGAACGGCATCGACACAGGCACGGAAATCGACTCAAGCAAAATGTCTCGGATTCATCAACTCGACTCGTCGGTCGTCAATAAAATCGCTGCGGGCGAGGTCATTGAACGGCCCGCCAACGTCGTCAAAGAACTGCTGGAAAACAGTCTCGATGCGTTGGCTTCACGCATTGAAGTCGACATTGAGGCGGGTGGCGGCGAGCTGATTCGGATCGTCGATGACGGCGAGGGAATTCATCCCGATGATCTGCTGCTGGCCGTGACGGCTCACGCGACGAGCAAGATCGCGACGGCGGACGACCTCTTTCGAGTGCAAACGATGGGCTTTCGCGGCGAGGCACTCGCGTCGATTGCCGAGGTCAGCCGGATGCGCATCCGGAGTCGGATGCGAGATGACATGGCCGACACTAACCCGACGCTTGAGCGAGCGGGCGACGGCGAAGAGCCCTCGCTGACGCGTCGGGTTGGTATGACGGGGTTCGAGATCGCGTCCGACTACGGCAAGATTTCGCCGCCGCAGTCGTGCGGATGTCCGATCGGAACACAGATTGAGGTGCGGCAGCTTTTCGCGAACACGCCGGTGCGGCGCAAGTTTTTGAAGTCGATCGCTACCGAATTCGGATACGTTGCGGAGCATTTCACACGCATCGCGCTCGCGCAGCCGCGGCTGCATCTCGTGCTGCGGCACAACGGGAAAGTCGTGTTCGAGTTGCCTGGCACACAGCAGTTGCTCGACCGCATTCGGTTGCTGTTCGGCAATGAACTGGCCGACAACTTGATTCCGGTCGAATCGGAATCGCAGGGCGTGCGAATGTGGGGCTACGTCGGGCATCCGTCGATCAGCAAGAGCACTCGTAAGAGTCAGAACCTGTTTCTCAACGGCCGCTGGATTCAAGATCGCTCGCTGCAACACGCGCTGACCGAGGCATATCGCGGCCTGCTGATGATCGGCCGCCAACCGATCGCGTTTTTGTTTCTGGAAGTCCCGGCCGAGATCGTCGACGTCAACGTACATCCGACGAAGACCGAGGTCCGCTTCGCCGATGGGCAGGCGTTGTTCCGCCAATTGTTGTCGATGCTGCGGACCAAGTTTCTGAGTTTGAACTTTGAATCGACGATGCACTTGCCTCCTGCCGTGAGTGGCGGATTCTCTGCGGCCGGAGCCGGGCCGAGACCACGCGGCGTCGAGTTGCAAGCGTGGCAGCCAGCGAGCGGATTCGGCGTCAGCAATTCCTCGACGAACAACTCGCTTTGGAACAACGCGCCTCATCCGTTGGCTGAGTTACCTCGCATCGGCGAGGCCGAGCGGCCGACCTTGGCCGCGAACAGTGAGGGATCACACTCTGAGATGTCGGTTTCGGAATCTGAGATTTCAAATTTCAAATCTCAAATCTCAGACCCCGCTTCAGACTTGGCGTCATTCGCGGTGTCTGGTCCACAGGAGCAGGGATCGTCCTTGGCGGCTGAAGCTGAGCCTCACGCGAGCCACGGCACTGGCCAAAGCGAATTTCGAGCGATGCAAATTCGTGACACCTATATCGTCATTGAGACCGACGAAGGACTGACGCTGATCGACCAGCACGCGCTGCACGAGCGGATCATGTACGAGTACCTGCGCCCGCGAGTGCTCAACAACGCGGTCGAGTCGCAGCGGATGCTCGTGCCAGAAACGGTCGAGCTGAGTCCGAAGGAAACGGCGCTGCTGCTGGAATACGCCGACGTTCTCGCCCAACTGGGGCTCGGCGTTCAAGAATTTGGTCGGCAGACGGTGTTGGTCGATCGCTATCCGGTGATGCTCAAGAAGGCGAACCTGCCGCAACTGATTCGCGATCTTGCCGAGCAACTCGATCAGCCGGAGAAGCAACCGGATCGCCGCGACCTGCTCGATTCTCTGCTGCACATGATGTCCTGCAAAGCCGCGATCAAAGCGGGACAACGACTGTCGCCGGAGGAAATCGACAGCCTGCTCGCTCAGCGGCACCTCATTGACGACGCTCATCATTGCCCGCACGGTCGACCGACGGCGCTCGTGCTGACGGAGAATGAATTGGAACGACAATTCGGACGTCTCGGATAACTGCCACAAAAGTGGACCGCTTGTCGCTCCGCAATCCCTCGCATCGCGATTACGATTTGCTCAACAAATGGATCACGTCTGTCATTGGGACGTGACACAGATAAGTCCCTGCCAACTGATTTCAAAATAACTCCTTCGCGCTCTTCGCGACCTTCTGTTCCAACAACTTTGAACAGAAGATCGCAAAGGACGCGAAGGCTTTGAGTGATGAAGCACGACCATGATTTGTGTCAGTATTGGGCGAACTCGCCACAAGATGGTGACTCTGGAACATCAGGCTCTGGCCCAAAAGGGGGCGGAACTTGTCGAGTTCCGGCTCGACTATTTGTCTCACCTCCCTGATCTCGGCCGACTGCTGAAAGACCGACCGACTCCGGTTGTCATCACAATTCGCCGAGCCGAGGACAAAGGTCGCTGGCGTGATTCCGAAGAGCAGCGGCAGACGTTGCTCCGGCAGGCGATTGTGCAAGGGGTCGAGTACGTCGATCTCGAATGGGACATTGCTTTGCAGATTCGCCGGTACGGCAAGACGAAGCGGATCATCAGCTATCACAACTTCCAAGAGACGCCGGAAGACTTGGCCGACATCCATGCTCGGATGACGAAGCTCGACCCGGACATCATCAAACTGGCGACGATGGCGAATTCGCCCAGCGACATGGTGCGGATGCTGCAACTGGTCAAGCACAGCAGCGTCCCGACGGCCGGGTTTTGCATGGGTGAGTTCGGCATGGCCAGCCGAGTCCTTTGCGGCAAGTACGGCAGCCCGCTGACCTATGCGACGTTCAGCAAGGATCGCGAACTCGCGCCGGGGCAGTTGTCGTTCGAGGAGATGAAACACCTCTACCGCTTCGATCAGATCAACGCCGAGACGCAGGTCTTCGGAGTGCTCGGTGATCCGCTGTCGCACAGTTATAGCCCGCTGATTCACAACTCGGCGTTTGAGCATCTGGGAATGAACGCGGTGTATGTCCCGTTCCGAGTGCCGAAGGACAAACTGCAAACGACGCTGAACAATTTCGATTGGCTCGACGTGAAGGGCTACAGCGTCACGATTCCGCACAAAGAAGATGTCATCAGCAAAGCGGACCTCAGCGATGAAGCGGTGCAAACGATTGGAGCCGCCAACACGCTGTGGAAGGATGCAGGCGGTCAATGGCACGCGACCAACACCGATTACCTCGCGGCATTGCAGACGCTCAGCATCGGCTTGGAATCCGATCCCGACAACCACTTTATCTTGGCGGGCAAGCGAGTGCTGATGTTGGGAGGTGGCGGCGTGGCTCGTGCGATTGGAGCGGGGGTCGTTAAGAACGGCGGCCTGCTGATGATTGCCAGTCGTTCGCACTCGCGCTCGAAAGAGTTGGCCGAGAGTCTTGGCTGTCAGCACGTCCTGTGGGAGAACCGCGGCGCGCAATACGCCGACGTGCTCATCAACTGCACGCCGGTCGGAATGCACCCGAACGTGGAAGACTCGCCGTTCGCCGACAACTGGCTGCGCGAGGGGATGCTCGTCTTCGACACGGTCTACAATCCGGAGAACACAATGCTGATCAAGCAAGCCAAGCAACGCGAATGCCGCACGGCATCCGGCTTGGAAATGTTCATCCGCCAAGCCGCCGCCCAGTTTGAACTCTTCACCGGCCAGCCCGCACCGATCGAACACATGCGTGAAACGCTGCGGAGAGAATTGTCTCCGGTGCGATTGAATCCGTGAGGCACAGCGCGATGGTCATCACCCTCATCGGATATCGCGGGACCGGCAAGAGCACGCTGGCGGGTCCGTTGGCCAAGCAATTGGGTTGGGATTGGATCGACGCCGATGTGGAACTCGAACGCCGCGCGGGGCGGTCGATCCAAGACATCTTCGCGACCGATGGCGAGCCGGAGTTCCGACGTCTCGAACGGGAACTGCTTGCGGAATTGCTACAGCGAGACCGATTGGTGATCGCGGCCGGCGGTGGTGCGATCATGAACGAAGCGACTCGTGCGGACATGAAACGTGCCGGCCCGGTCGTTTGGTTACAAGCCTCTGCTGACACGATCGAACGCCGACTGGCGACCGATCCAACGACTGGGCAGCGCCGGCCGAATCTCACGTCGACCGGTGGCCGAGCGGAAATCGAACGGTTGCTGGCGACGCGCGAACCGTTGTATCGCGAATGCGCGACGATCGTGCTCAACACGGAGAATGCTTCGACGGCGGAATTGGTTGATGTCGTCGCGGGAGGCACTCCGTGATTCCGTACGATTTGCCTCCGGCTTTCATGGTCGTCTTTCTGTTTCTGTACGGAGCGGTGCTCGGCAGTTTTTTGACCGTGTGCGTGCATCGTTTTCCGATGCACGAAAGCACCTTCGCCGCGTGGAAGTCGCTGATCAATCCGCTGTCGTCGTACTGCGACCGTTGCGGCACTCAGCTTCCCGCGAAAGACAATGTGCCGATTCTCGGCTGGCTGTGGTTGCGTGGCCGTTGTCGCTTCTGCAAACGGAGCATCCCCGGAAAGTATCCGTTGATCGAACTCGCGAATGGCTTGCTGTTCGTGCTGGTCTACGTGATGGAGGTGCCGCAAGGCCGATTCGCGCCGATGACCGACAGTTGCCTGACGACTTCGATGAGTCCCTCGAACCCCGCCAATCTGATGGGGCTGTCGGGACTCGTGATGGTGAATTGGCGAGTCGTTTTTCATCTCGTGTTGATCGAGGCTCTCGTCGTCGCATCGCTGATCGACTGGGATCTGATGATCATTCCCGACTCGGTGACACTGCCGCCGATGATTCTGGCGGTGTTCGTCGCGACTCTGTTCGGCAAGTTCTGGCTGGTGCCAGTGTGGATTCAAGATCCCAGCTTGCTTCGGTCAGTCGTCGCGTTCTTCACTGGAGTCTGGCAGCCGATTGGTTCGACGGCATCGGTCCCTGCGTGGGTCGGCACGCACCCAAACTTGCACGGCCTGGCCGCCAGTCTCGCGGGATGGCTGGTTGGCGGCGGAGTCATCTGGGGGATTCGCTTGATCGGTCACGCGGCGCTGCGGCGCGAGGCGATGGGCTTCGGCGATGTCGTGCTGATGGCGATGGTCGGAGCGTTTCTCGGTTGGCAGCCGACCGTCGTGGCGATTTTTCTGGCCGCGTGCCTGTCGATTCCGTTGATCCTCAGCACCCGCTTTTTCGCGTGGAATCGCGAGATTCCGTTCGGCCCGTTTCTCAGTATCGGCACGCTGGTCACACTGCTGGGTTGGAAATGGATTTGGCCGCGTGTCGAATTGTATTTCTCGTTGGGTGTGCTGCTGCCGGTCGTCGCCGTCATCTTCTCAATTGGATTGTTCGCACTACTGGTGTTGATTCGCATCATCAAGCGTTCGCTCGGCTGGTCGATGTACGAAGACGAGCATCTCTTTGAGGAATGGACGTCAGCCGATCAACTGTCTCACTTCTCCGGCGAGACGGTCGATCGTCAGCAAGGCCAATGGCGTCGCGACTCTTGGCCGGGTGAATCGGCTGGCCGAGGCCAATCGCAGTGGGAACGTTGGCGGCGGCCTCGATAACCTGGAGTGCGGTGGCTCGACACCGCCCTCCATTCAAGAACGGTTGGCTTTCATCGTGTCGACCGCGTGATG
>JAYVQJ010000048.1:0-3096 GCA_043777235.1 Planctomycetia bacterium | reverse complement strand
GGCCGCCGCGTGCTGCACGGCTCGGCGAAGCAGCCGCAGTGGATCAGCGGCGACGAGTTCCTCCCCGGCTTCGCCGAACGCCCGCTCGTCGTGACGTTCCGCAAGACTGAGAAGACCGCCCAACTGAAACTGTTCTGGTCGTCCGACACGTTCAGCCTCGAACCGCTGCCGCCGGAGTTGCTGTTCCATGAACAGACGCCCGCTGAGTTAATGCTGATCGAACGCGGCCGGCAACAGTTCGCCGCGTTTCGCTGCGGACGTTGCCATGTTCGCGAAGGCGATGCGATCGCGCCGTCCGCTCCCGCGCTGCAACACGTCGCAGCCGGAATGACGGCCGAGCAGATCGTCCAGCGGCTGGCTCCCGCGATCAATTCGTCGGACGCCACGGCACCGGATCGGCGGATGCCGCATTTTCGACTGAACGAAGAACAGGCCCGCCACCTCGCGAAGTTTCTCGTGCAACAATCCGAGCCGGTCAAACTCGACGAACCGAAACCGTTGAAGACCAAACCGCTCAAAGAGGGCGAGCCGGTCGTCACTCCACAACGACGCGGTGAAGTGCTGCTCCGTTCGACGGGCTGCTTGGCGTGTCATCGCCTCGGCGAACTGGATACCTCGAACGATCTGCCGTTCGCCGGCCCCGACCTGACCAGCATCGGCCAGCGCCGCTCGTTGCCGTGGTTGCTCACATGGCTGTCCGATCCGCAACGACTCAACGCCGATCACCGGATGCCGGTCTTCACTCTGACCGACGAAGAGCGGCAAGCCATCGTGGCGGCGCTGAAGTCCGCACCCGATTCGGCCGACGATTCAAAAGCTCGCGATTCGGTACGAGTGCGTCCTGGTACTCCGTTTTCGGCGGATGGCGCTGTCGCCGGCCGCCGGTTGTTCGAGGAACATCGCTGCGCTGCGTGTCATCGAATGACTGATCAGAAACTGGCTGAGTTCGCTCGACCAAAGAACGACCTCTCGCGACCAGTGACCGATTGGTCACGGAGCTGCTTGGCCGAGGGTCGCAAAATTCCCGGCGCGGGCGATGAGAAAGACAACTCTGAACTGGTGCCACCTCAGCCATCGCCGCTCAACCCAAACCTTCAACATCCGACGTTTCACCAAGCGATCGACCGTGCCGCGATCAAAGCGTTCTTGGCATCGCGATGGGATCGGCCACTGTCGCGCGAGAGCCAATTCGTGCGCGGCACGCGAATGCTCGAAGAGAAGAACTGCTTCGCGTGTCATCCGCGTCACGGAGGCATCGGCCTGGGTCGCACCGCGAAGCTCGTTGCTTCGGCGGACAAGGACTTGAACGGCCAAGCTCCGGCGATGGTCGCTCCGTCGCTGAATGCCATCGGCGACAAGCTGCTCGACGAAGCGCTGAGCATCGCCGTGCGCGGCGAACGCCAACCGATCCGAATGCCGTGGCTTAAAGTGCGGATGCCGAAGTTCAAGCACTCGCCGGACGAGTTGGCGACGCTGACGCGGTACTTTGTGGAACATGATCGGATTCCCGCCGAAGCCCCGGCGAGCGGGGGGCGTCAGCCCCCCGGTGGAACGGAGGCAATCAGCCAATCAACCGGGGGGCTAACGCCCCCCGCTCGCCAAGGACAAATAGCGGCCGACGCTCAAACCCACCTCGCCGGCCAAGCGCTGACCGGCGTGCGGGGCTGGAGCTGCATCGCGTGTCACAAGATTGGCGACTACGAACCGAAGCAAGTCGCGCTGGGTGCTCGCGGGTCGGACTTGAAGATGCTCGGCAAACATCTGCGGCCGGAGTTCTTCTTCCGCTGGATCGCCTCGCCGCTGCGAGTCATCCCCGGCGTCGAGATGCCGCAATACAACCGCCCGGTCGCGGGAGTGCTCGACGGCAACCTCGCGAAGCAACACGCCGCGCTGTGGCAAGCGCTCAACGATCCCAACTTCCAACCTCCGACCAACCCCGCCAACGTCGAACAACTTTGGGTCGTGAACCCCGGCGAACGGCCGCGCGTTGTTCGCGATGTGTTTTCACTGCCGAAGGAAATTGGTGGCGGCAACGTCTCGCGCGGTTTCGCCGTCGGTTTCGACAACGGACATTCGCTTTTGTTCGATGCGGAGACCGCGAGCGTTCGGCAATGGACGTTCGGAGATTTCGCTCGGCAGCAGGTCGTCGGCAAGCGCTGGTTCTGGCAGATGGCAGGAGTCGATGTCTTGCGATCGCTGCCCGCTCCGCAGTTTGCGCTGCGAAGGAAGTCTGATCCAAAGAGGGCGGTGAGGCTGGCATCGCTCGGTTACGTCCCAATGCGGAGCGCGTGGTTCGACAAGGACGGCGTTCATGTTTCGTACTGGCTGTGGTTCATCACCGAAGATGATGAGGAAGAATTCAAGACGTTTGCCTCGGTCGTGGTCGATGAACTGATGACGCCGATCAGCGGCCCCTCGAAAACCGCCAGCGAAAATGACGCTGGCACGCGATCGGGTGTGGAGCGGCGTTTGTCGTTGCGATGGCTGCAGGTCGAAGGCTCGACCGATTTCGAGTTGTGGTTTGGGCGACCCGCGAAGCTCGATGGTGTCGGGTTGCCAAAAATCGAAGTGACCGGAAACGCGATTGTCGAGGGGGACAAGCGGACGGAATGGAAATCGGCTAACCCCGGATGGCAGCGCTTGTCGGTTCCCGATCAAGCGGATGAAGCCTGGGAATGGACCGAACTGCCGCTGAAGCTGAGCTCTTCGGAGCCGCTGCCGATCGGACAAGCTTCGATCACCTACACCGCCGGCATTCAGCGGCAGTTGTTGACATCACCTGCGCAGCCGATGATTGCTTCGGTCGCAGCGCCGATTTCGTCGGTCCCCGGATTCGACGGCCTCCAACTGCCGCTCGATGCGTCGATCATGCCGACCGGCTTCTGCTGGCAGCCGAACGGCACGCTCGTGTTCTCGTCGCTGAAGGGGCACGTCTTCGCCGCATCGGACTCGAATGGCGACGGTGCTGAAGATCGACTGCGTTTGCTGCACGAGGGGTTGTCCGCGCCGTACGGAGTGCTGGCTCTGGATGAGACTCTTGTCCGTCAGCTTTGCCGCAACGCTGCTGACGCGAAAGGCACCTTGTCAAATCGCGCG
>JAYVQJ010000047.1:0-12169 GCA_043777235.1 Planctomycetia bacterium | reverse complement strand
CGAGACCCACCAGCGTGATTGGTGGTGGGTCTCGTACCTCGACCCACCCTACGGTCGCACGATGCTTTGCGATGACGGCGTTGATGTTGCTCACAGTTTCATCGACTGTTGCCGCCGAACCCTCGCCGCGCATCACGTTCAACAACGACGTCGGCCCGATCCTCACAAAACTGGCGTGCAACAGCGGCGGGTGTCATGGGAAGTCGACGGGACAGAACGGCTTTCGGCTGTCGTTGCTCGGTTTTGAGCCGGAGTTTGATCACGCCGCATTGCTCCAAGAGGGGCGCGGGAGGCGCATCTTTGTGAGCGATCCCGATCGCAGTTTGTTGTTGCAGAAGGCGACTGGCCGAGTCCCTCATGGCGGCGGCAAACGATTAGAGGTGGACTCCGAGGACTATCGAGTGCTCTTCGATTGGATCTCGCAAGGAGCGATGGGACCGCGAGACGATGATCCACAACTCGAACGGATCACAGTCTCGCCGGTGGAGCGGGTGTTTCGTCGGCAGAGTCGTAGGTTGGACGCCCCCGTCCGAGCTTCCGGGCGGTCGGACGTGGGCGTCCGGCCTACAACCGGCGAGCAACAGCAATTGCTCGTGACGGCGCACTTCTCCAACGGGACGTCGCGCGATGTCACTCGTCGAGCGATCTATGACTCGAATGTTCCAGAACTCGCGACGGCCGATGAGCGTGGCACGGTGACGACTCAATCGCAGAGTGGTTTGTTTGCCATCATGGTTCGTTTCGGCGGACAGATCGCGGTCTTTCGAGGGATCGTCCCGATCCGCGAAGCGTCATCGACAGCCGCCGAGATCGAACTCCCGAAGAGCGCGTATCCCGAAATTGATCGGCACTTGTTCGCGCAGTGGAAACAGCTTGGCAGCGTTCCGTCCGCTCAAGCCGACGATGCGACGTTCATTCGCCGAGCGACCATCGACATCTGCGGCACGCTGCCGACTCCCGCGGAAGTGGCTGAGTACGTCGCCGATCAGCGTGCGGACAAGAAGTCGAGGTTGATTGATCGGCTGCTCGAACGACCGGAATATGCGAGCTACTTCGCGCAAAAGTGGGCGGACATTTTGCAGAACCGCGGTCAAGGTTATGGGACCGGTCAGCAGCGTCCCTCGACGACGTTGTTTACGGCGTGGATTCGCGATTCGCTCGCCGGCAATGAACCCTATGACCGGTTCGCAACAAAAATTCTCACCGCGACCGGCAGCCAGGAACGGAACCCAGCGACGTTGTGGTATCGCCATGTGCGGACCACGCAGGACTATGTCGAGTCGATCTCGCAGGCGTTTCTCGGCGTGCGGATTCAATGTGCTCAGTGTCACCATCACCCGGCGGAACGGTGGAGCCAAGCCGATTACTACTCGCTGGCCGCCGTGTTCGCGCGAGTCGGTCGCAAGGGGGGCTTCGCGGACGCCGAAGTTCCGACTTTTGAAACGATCTTCTTGAAGAACGACGGCGAGGTCACTCACCCGCGCACCGGCGAAGTGATGTCCCCGCGACCGCTCGG
Source organism: Planctomycetia bacterium (assembly GCA_043777235.1). Lineage (GTDB taxonomy): Bacteria > Planctomycetota > Planctomycetia > Planctomycetales > Planctomycetaceae > SXKJ01. The sequence goes on along the minus strand of JAYVQJ010000047.1, from coordinate 10,653 downwards.
CGGGCCCGACTTCAAGACGTCGCGGTTCGACGATCCGCGAGTCGCTCTCGCTCGCTGGATGACCGCGTCGGACAACCCGTTCTTCGCACGCACGATGGTCAACCGGATGTGGGGCCACTTCCTCGGTCGAGGAATCATTCACCCGATCGACGACTCGCGCAGCACGAACCCGCCGAGCAATCCCGAACTGCTCGATGCTCTGTCCCGCGACTTCATCGGCAGCGGCTACGACGTGAAGCATCTCATCCGAGTCATCACCGGTTCGTCGGCTTACGGACTGAGTTCGATTCCCGTGGGGCACGTTTCCAACGTGCCAGACAAAAACGAGCACGTTGAAAACGTGCTCCACGATGATCGACAAAGCTTCTCACGCTTCTCTCCGCGCCGACTGAAGGCCGAAGTGTTGCTCGACGGCATCAGCCAAATCCTGGAAGTACCGACACAATTCCCCGGCGGCCCCGGCCAGTTCCCGCTCGGCACGCGAGCGATCGAGCTGCCCGACGAAAACGTGCCGCTCAGTTTCCTCGACATCTTCGGCCGCCCCGCCCGCAGCACCGCCTGCGAGTGCGAACGGGCCGACGACCCCGCGCTCGGCCAAGCGTTGGAGTTGATCAACTCGAAAGAGTTCCAACGCAAGCTGACCGACAAGACCGGCTACATCGAGAAGCTAGCCACCAACAAATCCCCGCATGACCAAAACGTCCGCGACATTTTCCTGCGAGTGCTGGCTCGCCCGCCGGAACCAACCGAACTCAAGACCGCCATCGAATTCCTCGAAGCCGAAACCGACCGGGCAGAGGCGTATCGCTCATTGCTTTGGTCGTTGTTGGTGACGAATGAGTTTCTATTTAATCGGTGAAATTCAACTAGGACGTCACTAGATGCTGTTGCCGAACTTCAAGAGCACGTCGTCTCAGTGAACGAGACCCGAAGCCCATCCTGTACCGCTCCATCACGTCGGCTGTGTTCTCAAGCTCAATTGCGAATTGTTCTCCAGACTCTCCTCGCTCGAGTGCCTCCTCTTCCAAGACACTCGCCTTAGCAATTGTCCTCGCGTCATCTTCAGAATCGCATGTCAGCCAGACATCGTCGGCTTCGTTAATTAGGACTTGCCAAGGTCCGTTCTCAACAGAACGAACCTTCAACGGAAGTCGTCGAGGATAAATACATAACTCTGCGGCGGCCAAATTACCGAGACGTTTTTCTCGATAAAATTTCTTTTCTCGGATCGGGATAGGACTCCGATCGCGCAGCGCGACCGCATCACGAGCAATTGGATCGGAGAACGTGATGATCTTGATCTCAGACGGCAAGACGGAGCATTGTGGGATGTCGGTCACGGCCGCATAGACAATTCGGTAGGCATCATTCAACTTCTCTGCGGTCACTGAGGAAGTGGCAATGTAGAAATACCATGAGGCTCCTTCGGTTCGTTTGATCCAAAATGCCACACGGACGTTGAGTTGTCCCCGCATCAAATGGCGAATCAAGGCTTCGCCATCGTCGAGCTTGTTTTCTACCAGTAGTTCCGTATCCATCGCAGTACTCCGTGTGGTTCATCGGCAATCGCGGCAAAGAGCTTCCTCGCTTCTTCTTCGGCTTTCGCCTCATAACGACTCGTGCTCGTCCACTTATCAGCGCCGGCCCAATTGACCGCAAACTCTCCTCCTGCCGAATGACTGGCTTTCAAATTGTCATTGAGCTGATCCGTGAGCCCCGCCACGGAAACCAGTTTGGCAAAGTCGTGCGTCCGAAAATCGTCCGCTTTACAAGTCTTCTCGAAAACCCAACCCGTATGGATCATGCGGGCCAAAATGCACGATTTCAACGCGCATTCCACTGCGTATCCGGCGGCATAATATGCAAACTCCCAGCGACTCCCGTCGAGGAGCGTTTGGGCGTCCTTGAGTCGTTCTTCGGCCATCTTTTGTAGATCGGCTCGGTTCACAGCAGTTTCTCACGTCAACCGCAGTATCCTGTCGCTCCCGACTTTCAGTGTCCAGATCCTAATTCATCAATCATTTTGCAACCATTAACCAACACGAAAAAAAACTTCGGAGGACATGATGAATCAGAGAATCGACGCCGTGGACGGACTGGAGGAGCAAGAGCAACTTCGGGCCACGATTACCCCCGACGACCGCGACAATTTTGTGGATGACGACTTCGGTATTGAACACAAAAATCCCGGCACCCCAAGCCTAGAAGACGTTCGGTCTGCGTTGGCGAGCATCGAAGGACCGATGGACGAGGCCATCAATGAGCTTCGGGGGGAATTCTGATGAGTTATAATCGCGTCACATTGTGTTTGAACGGCAAAGTTGTTTTGGGAGTTCAAACATGCTGACGGCCTTCGGAAATTCAAATAGCTGTTGCGACGGCATGACTCGCCGCAACTTCTTGCAAGTCGGTGCGCCGTTGTTGGGACTCGGCGTTGCTGATCTGTTGCGAGTACAAGCCGGTGCGAACGAGGGCGACAAGCCGGTCAGCTCCAACAAAAAGTCGCTGATCGTTTTCTGGACGAACGGGGGAATGAGTCAGCAGGACACGTACGATTTGAAACCGGAGGCTCCGGCGGAGTATCGGGGGATGTATCATCCGATCGCGACGAACGCTCCCGGCATTGCGATCACCGAGCGGTTTCCTCGGCAGGCTCAACTGATGCAACACGTCTCGTTGGTGCGGTCGGTGCATCATGAGAATGGGATTCATGCACCGTCGGCTCACTGGATGCTGACCGGGCGGTTTGGACCGACGTTGGCTCGCATCGCGCCGCAGCATCCGGGGTTTGGGTCGGTCATCTCGAAAGCACTCGGCACGCACGCGCCGCAGATGCCGGCGTATGTCACGGTCCCGAAGTCGGAAGGGTTCGGCTATCAAGGCTCGGTGTATCTCGGCAATGCGTACAACCCGTTTGAGGTCGGAGCCGATCCGAACGCTCAGAATTTTTCCGTTCCGAACCTGTCACTGCCCGACGGGCTGAAGGTCGCGAGCGTCGATAACCGCCGCAAGCTGCTGAAGAAGTTCGACACGCTCCGCCGCGACATCGACACGTCCGGAGTGCTGGAAGGACTCGACACGTTCAAAGCTCAAGCCCTCGAAATGGTCACCGGCGAACGAGTGCGTCGAGCGTTCGAGATCAACACCGAAGACCCCAAGTTGCGCGACAAGTACGGCCGCCATGCCTACGGTCAGGGAGCGTTGCTCGCGCGCCGCTTGGTCGAAGCGGGGACTCGCTGCGTCACGATCAACACCGGCTACTGGGACCATCACGACAACATCGAGCAGGGCCTCGAATCACAACTCGCGCCGCTTGATCAGGCGATTGCCACGCTGATCGCGGACCTTGCCGAACGCGGGATGCTCGACGACGTGCTGATCTACTGCGCTGGCGAGTTCGGTCGCACGCCGCTGATCAACGGCAACGCCGGCCGCGATCACTGGTCGAACTGCTTCACCGTGATGCTCGCCGGCGGCGGCCTCAAGGGTGGCCAAGTCGTCGGAGCCAGCGAGAAGCACGGCGGCGGAGTCCTCGAACGCCTCGTCACGCCGCTCGATCTGCTGGCCACGATCTATCAAACGCTGGGCATCCCGCTCGACACGCACTACGACGACTCCAGCGGCCGCCCGACAAGCATCGTCGATACTGGCAAGCCGATTCGCGAACTGACGTAGACCGGTCACTCCGTGACCGGAACATTCGAGTCACGGAGTGACTCGTCTACGGTCAGGCCTCGTCGTTGATCACGTCCACCATCTGGCGGAGGCGGCCGACTTTCTTGCGATCGAAGTTCAGCGTCAGCCGCGGCAGTTCGATCGCATCTGGCTCGTCCGATTCCAGGCGATGCGCGGTCGTCCGTTCGATGCGACCCGATTCCAAAAGGTCGGTGAACTCGTCGTTGAGTTGCGTCAGCAAGTCGTCGGAAACGGGAAGGTTCAACCGCAGGATGAGTTGGCTGCGCACAAACCTCATGCTGTGATAGACCCGGAAGAAGTGCAGGATCTCCTCGATCGCGGCATCGACGCTGTTGGTCACTTTGAAGAGCGACATGTCTTCCGGAGCAATCAGTCCTTCGGAAAGTAACTCGTCCTGAAGGTATCGCCGCCATTTCCGCCAGTAGTCGTTACCGGGATCGTCGATGCAAACAACCGGTAACAGTTCGTGCTTGCCGGTTTGGACGAGAGTCAGCGTTTCGAAGCACTCGTCTTGCGTGCCGAAGCCGCCGGGAAACAACGCGATCGCGCTGACCTCTTTCACGAATAGAAGCTTGCGCGTGAAAAAGTATTTCAAGTTGATGAGTTTGTGGTCCTTGTCGATGATCGGGTTCGCGGCTTGCTCGAACGGGAGCATGATGTTGACGCCCATCGCCATGTCACGGCCGGCTCCGACGTGAGCACCTTCCATGATGCCGCCCCCTGCACCGGTCACGACCATCCAACCGAGTGCCGCCATGCGGCGTCCGAACTCGACCGACTGCTGATAGCTGGGATGATCCGGCTTCGTGCGCGCCGAACCGAACACGGTGACCTTTCGATGTTGTCGATACGGTGTGAAGATCTTGAAGGCGTAACGCAGTTCCTTCAGCACGCGAGCGAGGATTTTCACATCACCCAAGGCTGCGTTATCACGAACCAGCTTATCCGCGTTCTCTTTGATCTCCGCGATCAGCGAGTCCATTGTGACCGGCGGACGCGGTTGCCGAATGGCTTCGGTCGGATCGGGATCAAAGATGTCGTCCGGCAATTCGTCGGCCATGCGCGCCGCGAGATCCTGCGGAGCGGCTTCGCGCGATCGTGCCTCAAGCGGTGAGGACAAGATTTCTTGATAGGACTGCGACGGGTCAAAATCGTCGGGAGGTCTCGGTCGATCCGTCATGTGAGCTTCCGTTGAAATTCGTCTCCGAGCGGGCGTTTCAGCCTTGGATGATCGTCACGCGGACAATGCCTTGAGGGCTTCCTCGCGTGAGTCATAGATCGCCCACAGCGTATCGAGCGACGTGACTCTCAAGAGTTCGCGGGCCATCGCGCTGGGGCCGCACAACACCAATTCGCCTCCGCGGCTCTTGACCAGCTTGTGGCAGCGCAGCAGCAATGCCAAGAACACCGAGCCAAAGTAGGCGACGCGACTCAAATCGAAAACGACCATCGGCACGCTGAGCGTTTTGAGCGGTTCGAAGATGATCACAGCAGCCGGCTCGATCAAATCCCATCGCATTTTTTCGACGCTGGCCGCCGGAATCACGACGAGGCAATCCCCTTGATGCTTCAGTTCGAAGCTGTCCGCCGGGTCGATGCTGTCGTCAAGAGAATTAAACATGGTGGCCCTTTCGGTCGCCGAGCAATCGACTGAGATCAGAATGCCGCATGATGTTACGGCTGACCAAAGCGAAGCCGCAAGCGGTCTCGTTCGGGGGAACAATCAGAGAAGTCGCCATAATCAGATCAATCATCGCAATCGTCAAAGTTGACGCAACCGAAAAAGGCGGTACTCTGTCGCCGACCTCGTAATGCCACGCACGCTCGCTCTCAACTTCATTCCTCAAGCGGAGCGTTACGACGGTGACTCAACATTCCAATATCCCGCAGGGACAGGTCGCTGACCTGTCGTTTCATTCCCGGCCGACTTCCGAGCCGTTCCACCGATCAGGTTGGGCGAAGCTCGTCGCCGCGAGGTGCGAATTCGGTGAGCAAGTCGAATCCGCAGGGCAGTTGCTCGCTCGCGGAGAGCTTGGCGAATCGGTTCAACACTTCAAGTCGCTGCTCCAAGTGGGACTCGCGGAGCACGACGCGGAGTTGGCCGAAGTCGCCTGCCACAATCTTGCGGCGGCGTATCGCCAGTCGCGGCAATGGGACATCGCCGAGACGTGGCAACAGCAGTCGTTCTCGTGGCACATGCGACGAGCGGAAGATTCTCCTCAACAATCCGCCGATGAACTCGGCCGTCTCGCGTGCGATCTGACCGGCCGAGGTTGCGATGCGTTCTTGCAGGGAGATTGGGAGCTTGCCGAATCGGTTTGGCGGCGTGCCCTGGCCATTGAAGAGTGGCGTGGTTGTTGGGAAGGACAAGCCGCCGACTCCGGCAACCTCGGTCTCCTTGCAGCCGCGCGCGGTCAGCTTGACAACGGCATCCGTTGGCTGAAGGTGTCATTGAATCTGCATCGGCAGATGCTTGATGAAAGCGGAATCGGAACAGACTTGATGAATCTCGCCGAGCTGCGCCGTCTTCAAGACAAGCATCCACGCGCGATCCGATTGCTGAGACGCGCGATCCAGAGTTTTGATCGAGCCGGTGCCTCAGCACTGCGCGAACTCGCGGAGACTCGTCTTCGTGAAGTGCAGCGAATCGTGTCGCTCACGAAGTCCGATCCGCGGCTCAACTGAATCGAGCTACGACTTCTCGTGCTTGAGCCGCAGTTGTCCGCAGGCAGCGTCAATGTCCGCTCCTTTGCGTTTCCGAACCGTCGCGGGAATCCCCGCCTGTTCGAGAATTGCGACGAACTGCTGCGTGCGCGGCGCGGCCGGTTCGTGATACGGCAGGACCGAGACGCCGTTCATCGGAATCAAATTCACATGAGCACATCGGCCTCGCAAGAGTTGAGCCAATTGCTGGGCGTGCTGCGGTTCGTCGTTGACCTGCGCGAGCAACACATACTCGAAAGTGACTCGGCGACCGGTCACGTCGAAAAACTCGTCAGCCGCATCGAGGATTTCCTCGACGCCGATTTTGTCGTTGACCGGGACGAGCTTGTCCCGCAGCGCGTTGTTCGGAGCGTGAAGCGAGATCGCGAGATTGTACTGCTTGCCGGTGCGAGCGAACTCGCGAATCTTCGCCGGCAGTCCAACTGTCGAAACCGTGATGTGCCGAGCACCGATGCCCAGTCCATCCGGAGAACTCGCCGCCGCGAGAGCCTGCAAGACCGCCGGCAAGTTCGCGAGCGGTTCGCCGATCCCCATCACGACAATGTTCGTGATCCGCTCATCAGGACCGAGCAGCGTTTGCATCCGTAACAGCTCTTCGAGGATTTCTCCCGCCGACAGATTCCGCTTCAGGCCGAGCATCCCGCTCGCGCAAAACACGCAACCCATTGCGCAGCCGACTTGCGTGCTGATGCAGACGGTGACTCGCTCCGGTTCGCGCATCAGCACACATTCGATGGTCTCACCATCACCCAGTTTCAGCAGCAGCTTCTCGGTTCGGTCGGACGCCACTTGATGCGACTCGACCTCGGTGGCAAAGAGTTGGAACTCGGCGGCAAGTTGCTCACGCATCGACTTTGGCAAGTCGGACATTTGCTCAAACGACGTCGCTCGCCGCTGGAACAGCCACTTTTGCAATTGCCCCGCGCGAAACTTCGGCCAGCCGTGAGCGACCACCCAATCGGTGAGTTCCGACGGAGTCAGGTCAAGAATTCGCGGCAGAGTCGCGGCGGGCTTCGGGGTGTCCGCGAGTTGGATGAGTGTTTGGCTTTCAGTGGTCATTGAGCCGACTGTAGATGTCTCACCCGTGGCACCGCAACGATGGCCGGATCGCAGACTCAGATGAGTTCTGGAATCGGCGTCCCTTGATACAGGATCGGCACCGGCCGGCCCTCGTGCATGAAGACTCGATCGGTCGCGATGCCAAGCTGCCGATAGATCGTGGCCAGGACGTCGTTGTAGTGAATCGGCCGGTCCTGTGGGATTTCCGCGCGTGCGTTGCTCGTGCCGAGCACTTGCCCGGTCCTTAATCCGCCACCGGTCAGCACGACGGAGAAGACGTCGCTCCAGTGATCGCGGCCGGCGTTGTTGTTGATCTTCGGAGTGCGGCCGAATTCGGAAACGATCGCGACCAGCGTCGAATCGAGCATCCCGCGCTCGGTCAGTTCATCAAGCAGCGCGGCGACCGCTCGATCCAGCAATGGGAGCAATCGCGTCTTCAATGAATCAAAGTTGCCGACGTGCGTGTCCCAATCTTGATTGTCAGCGAGATTGACCAACGTGAACGGCACGCCCGCCTCGGCCAATCGCCGAGCCATCAAGACTCGCTGGCCGAACTTGTTGCTGCCGTATCGCAATCGAGTCTCCGGTTTCTCTTGCGAGAGATCGATTGCCGCCTGCGTCACCGGGTGAGTGATCATGTCGAGCGCGGTGCGGCGGAACTGATCCATCCCGGCCATCATGCCGGACGCATCGGCCTCGCGCTGAAACTGATCCAATCGTTGAAGCAACCCTTGCCGCTCGTCGAAGCGAGTCAGCGGCATGTCTCGAAACATCATCAACGGTTGAGGGACTTGATACGGCGACGTCGCATCGACGGGCACCGGCCCCGATTCAAACGGCGAATAGGCCAATCCCAAAAAGTGAGAGTCGGCGTATCGCACACGATCGCCAAGCTGCCCTTTGTCCGGCACGCAGAAATACGCCGGCAACCCCGGCCTGCTGGGGCCGCGCACCTTCGCGACGAACGATCCAACCGACGGCTTGTCATTGCGGTTCTTCGTGGTCGTGTTCGCACCCGGATAGTCATAGCCCGTCAGCACCCAGTGAATCGCCGCCTCATGGCTCGGCGTCCCGTGATACACGCTGCGCAACACATTGAACTGCTGAGTCCGCGCCGCCAGCATCGGCAAGTGCTCGCACACGCGGTAACCAGACGTTGCCGTCGCGATCGAATCAAACTCGCCTCGATACTCAGCCGGAGCTTGCGGCTTTAAGTCCCATGAATCGAGCTGCGAACAACCACCTTGCAGAAAGAGCACAATCGCTCGCTTGGCGGGTGCGTCGGCAATTGCAGCTCGCACTGAGGAATCCGTACTGCTGGCGATCGCTCCGACAGCAACTCCGCTGGCTTTCAGAAAGGCACGTCGCGTCGCAGCAGCAGTCATCGGGAACTCCGATCGTCGCCCGAAGCGTTATGGTTCCGGGACTTCGAGTTGTCGGCAAATGGCGCGAGCAAACACGTCGGGAATCTCACGATGTCGTGGAATCGGAACGCGCTTTCGGTTGGCAGGATTTTGATAAATGGTGTGACCGTGACCTTCTCGAACGAAGACGCAGCCATGAGTTTCCAAGTGACGCAGGAGGTCTCGTCGCTTCATGGCAAGGCGGCTCCAACCGTCATTGCCACTTGTTGTCCAACTTGCAGCAACAAATGGATTGGTTCCTCAAGGTCCGCGTCATCGCTTGTTGCCAACGGGTCGGCAATCGGCAGCGGTTCTCCGTTCAGCAGATTCGTTTCCGCCATGTCTCGCAGAGCCGACGCCAAGTTTCCGCGAGCCTCATCCAGTGAGTTTCCATAAGCGATCGTGCCCGGAAAATCCAAGACTTCTCCCAGCACAATTCCGTCCGACCATTTGTAGCTCGACTTGTAGGTCAACATGGCAAACTCCCAACGGGTCGTCTCGCCCTCGGTGATTGAATTGGAACTCACACGTCTTGAGCAAGGTCCGCTGGCATTTCGCGGGATGGCCGCTCGCCGCACAAAATCATTATCGCACCGAACAGCACCAACTCACCACCCGCAAGGCGTTGCCGAGCAAGCCGACCTCACAGAGTCGTGAGGATTGTACCGAACAGGACGACCGAGTTGTTCGCTGCTGTGAGGATGAGATACGCTGATGCCGCATCAACTCTTAACGACTTGGCGAGCCTGCGGGCGTAAGCCCCTGGACTTCGCGCCAGAATGTGAGTCGACAGATGGATTCGGAAGCGGACTCCAAATCGGATGACTCGAAACCCTCGACCGGCAGCGGTCAGGTCGAGTCGTCGTATTCGCAGACCGGCGAGCGGATGTGGCTCAATCGGATCTCGACGCGTTGGACAGCGGTCAACAATCCGACGTTGTTCGTGAAGCGGTATGGCCGAGCGATTCGCAAATACGTCGCGACGCTGATCCACGATCCGAACGACGCGGAAGAGGTCGAGCAAGAATTCATGCTGCGGATGGTTCAGAAGGGATTTCACACGGCCGACTCGAACAAAGGCCGGTTCCGTTATTACCTGATCACGATCGTGCGGAACGCGGCGATGCAGTGGCTCTGCCGACGCAATCAAGTGCCGTTGCCGATCGAGTCACTGGAGCACATGCCGGTCTCCGAGCACTCGCAGCTCGAATGGACCAGCGACTGGCGGAAGTGCATTTTGAAGGCGGCTTGGAAGTCGCTCGACAAGTACCAGAAGCGGACGACCAACAATTTGTTCTGCACGGTGTTGCGAGTCTCCGCTCAGTACGAAAGTGCCGACTCACCAACGCTGGCCAAGATGGTCTCCGAGATGAGCGGCCAGACGCTGACTCCCGAAGCGTACCGCAAGCAACTCAGCCGCGCGAGAAAGCGCTTCGCCGATCACATCGTCCAAGAAGTCGCCCGCACGCTGATCGAACCGACGCTCGAAGGAATCAAGGACGAACTGAATTGCCTCGACTTGATGAAGTACGTCGAAGGGTATCTGCCGGAGTGAGTTCGGTACGTAGTCGTCACCGCTCAGGCCGTCCAGTTCGGCGCGACTGACGGTGGTTTTTCGCAGGTTGGATTGGCCTGAAGTTCGCGCTGAATCGTTTCCACAGTTGCAGCGATGGTGGCTTGAAAGCCGAGCACAGTTTTGCCGGATTCTTCCAGGGTGCGGCGGGTGGATTCGGTATGGCTGCCGGGGGCGGCGTGGGCGATGAAGAGGGCG
>JAYVQJ010000046.1:0-3102 GCA_043777235.1 Planctomycetia bacterium | reverse complement strand
AGCCGCGCGGCGCTAGCCCCGGTTCATGCCGTATAACCGGGGCTAGCGCCACGCGGCTAATTTCTGCAATCCGTATCAGTGGAGTTGATCCAACAACAATTCTTTCGGCGAGTTCGCCAGCGCGGTAGCGACGTGTCGCTCTTCCGACTTGCGATGCCAGCGCGCGAGCTGTGCTTTCGAAACCGAATTCCTCGGCGACGCTTCATTGAGAGAGTGGAAAGATTTGCGATTGTAGGGGTGCGGTCGCATCGACATGCAGCCGTTCAAGGTCGTTACGGCCAACAATGCCAATAAACACAGAGTCATTCGGAAATGTGTCGGTTTCATGACGCGGCTCCGATTTGCTGCCAGGAGGGCGCGGCAGCCGAGGCTTCGTTTTTCGTTGGTCGCCCGGACGACAAGTACGGTTTCATCAGGACTCCGGTCATCGTCATCCCGAAGAAGCGTTGCAAGCCGGTCGCTCGCATCGCCGCGAAGTAAGTACACGACGCGAGGTATCCCAGCACGCTGAAGTCGAGATACCCGCACGGCTGAATCTCGCGCGTTCGCAGGTCGGCGATTTCCAGTCCGCAACGTTGAGCCGCTTGCTTCACGGCTCGCGCCGAGTTCAAACGGTACCACGTCGGAAAGACGTCATGCGGATCGGCTCGCTTCGTCAGCGCGAGGATCTGTTGCTTGAGTCCATACGGCAGCCAGTGCGACGCGATCATCGCAGGATGCCAGCGATTCGGAGTCAGGAAGATGAACTTCCCGCCCGGCTTCAGAACTCGCGAAAGATTGCGAAAGAACGCCGTCGGATCATCGACGTGTTCCAGAACGTAACGAGCAATCGCCAGATCAACCGTCCCGCTCGGAATGTTCCAGTTCGGGTCATCGGTCAGCAGCGTGAACGATTCGAGATGCGGGTTCTCGGCCGCGGTCGGGTCCGGGTCGATGCCCCACAGTTTGACGTTCGAGTGCTGATGCCACGGATACGGCGAGATCGAACCTCGGCCGCAGCCGACATCCAACACGGTCATGCCTGGCTCGACAGCGTGAGCAATCAGATCGTGGTACACGGACATGCTCGTCGGTTTCGCACCGAACATGTGGGTTCGCAATTTTGCGGCCAGTGCGGAGGGCATGGCGATGTCCTCGGAGGATGGGCACTCTTGCCCGTACGAATGCGTCAAATTTCGAATGACCGATGAATCGTTGCTGGACGGGCAAGAGTGCCCATCCTCCAGTTACCCGAATTCCGGGCGGCGGCGACCGAGCTGATCCTTCAACCGAGCGACGATGCTCGAATGCATCTGGCTCACGCGAGACTCCGACAGTCCCAGCGTGTTGCCGATCTCTTTCATCGTCAGCTCTTCGTAGTAGTAGAGGATGATGATGAGCCGCTCGTTGCGGTTGAGGCCCTTCGTGACGAGCTTCATCACGTCGCGCTTCTGAATGCCGTTGGTCGGGTCTTCGCCCTTCTGGTCTTCGAGAACGTCGACTTCACGGACATCTTTGTAGCTGTCGGTCTCGTACCACTTCTTGTTGAGGCTGACGAGATTCACCGCACTCGCTTCGGCCTTGAGCTTGTCGTATTCCTCGGTCGAGATTTGCAACTTCGCAGCGATGTCGGCATCGGCCGGCGGATAGCCCAACTCGACTTCGGCCTGCTTGCGAGCCGCTTCGAGCTTGCTCGCTTTGCTGCGAACCAGTCGCGGTACCCAGTCCATCGTGCGGAGTTCGTCGAGCATCGCTCCACGAATTCGGGGGACGCAGTATGTTTCAAACTTCACGCCGCGGCCCATGTCGAACGCTTCGATCGCGTCCATCAGGCCGAACACTCCGGCGGAGATCAAGTCATTCAAATCGACACCGTCAGGCAGCTTGGCCCACACGCGCTCGGCGTTGTATCGCACCAGCGGCAGGTAACGCTCCATGAGCGTGTTCCGCAATGTGAGGTCCATTTGGTCCTTCTTGTAGTCGTTCCAAACTTCGCTGAGTTGTTCTTCCGTGAGCTTCAAAAGAGCCATGACGAAACCCTCCGTGGGCGATCCAGATTCGATCGGTGTGAATGAGACAGGCAGGATTCGGAATAATTCCGAACGGTGAGGTGGGATGAAGTGGCGACTTCCGACGTCCCGTTCAGGCGCAGGATTGGCACCAACTTCTTTAATCAAATCGGCAAACTGACTGAGTGATCTTGAGTCCTTTCGTCACAAATTTCCTAATCGTCAAAGTCGTTCGAGCAAAGACAGTTTTCGCACCGGCTTTGCCCCGGCCAACAATCGCGCCGCAAGAGTTCGGACATCGCGAGCGGCCGCGCCATCCGACGAAGTGAGAACGAACGGTTGCCGAGCATTCACCGCGTGCGTGACCGAGTCGTCGTCCGCCACACAGCAACCGCTCGGCGCTGGACACCGCAAAAACGTTTCCACGGTTTGAGCAAACCGATCGAGAATCTGCTTCGCCTGAGCCGCCGACGTCGCTCGATTCACGAGAACATCCGGCATCGTCGCGACTCGCCCCTGCCACGCTTTGAGTGTCGCATACGCATCTGCGATCGCCGTCGGTTCCGGAGTCGTCATCAACAAAGTCACATCCGCCACCGCTGCAAATCGCTGAGCGGTCTCCGTCAAACCAGTTCCCGCATCAATCAGCAACACGTCATACGCCGCTTCCAGAGCAGCGACTTGTTCCATCAATTCCGCCGAGCATCGTTCGCTTGTCGCCAACTCGATCAACCCGCTGGCTCCGGTCACGACGTTGATCCCCGCCGGACCTTTCAAGATCACATCGCCCAGCGACTTCGCTCCGGTCAGCACATGACTCAGATTCCAATAGCAATTCAAGCCGCAGAGAACGTCGATGTTGCTCAGCCCCGGATTTGCATCGAGCAAACAGACCCGCGATCCCGCCTGCGACATCGCGACGGCGACGTTCAGCGCAAGGTTCGACTTTCCGACACCGCCTTTACCGCTCGTGAACGCGATGACGCGCGCACGCTCGCCCCCGGCCGCTGGCGTATTTGCCGGCTGCCGTTGAATGAGGTTTCGCAGTGTTGAAGCTTGGTCACGCATGAGGATTTCAGTAACCCGAAGCGTCAGCGAGGGCGAACGCTTCACG
>JAYVQJ010000045.1:0-3113 GCA_043777235.1 Planctomycetia bacterium | reverse complement strand
TCAACCGATCACGCTCAATCAAACCGTCGTTGGTACGATCGGCGGCGAGGACGTCGATTACTTCATCGTCGAGGTCAAGAAGGGGCAACGTCTCTGTGCTGAGGTCGAAGCGATGCGACTCGGCTCCGCGTTGTTTGATCCGTATGTCGCGATCCTCGACATGAAGCGGTTCGAGTTGTCGGCCGCCGATGACACTCCGTTGGTTAATCAAGATTCAGTCGCTTCGATCATCGCGCCGGAAGACGGCAAGTACGTCATTCAAGTTCGCGAGACCGCCTACGGCGGAGGCAGCACTTATCGGTTGCACGTCGGTACGTTCCCGCGACCGCTCGCCGTTTATCCGGCGGGCGGGAAGCTCGGTGACGAGGTCGATGCGAAATTCCTCGGCGACCCGGCCGGTGAGTTCGTGCAGAAGTTCAAACTCCCGACGGTGGCCAGCAACGAGTTCACTGGATTGTTCGCAACCACCGGAGCCGAGATCGCTCCGTCGCCGAATCCGTTCCGTCTGTTTGAGCACGGCAACTCGCTGGAAGTCGAACCAAACAACGCAGTCGCTCAAGCGACTCCGGCAACGCTGCCGAATGCCTTCAACGGTATCTTGCAGGAACCGGGCGACATCGACTTCTTCCAGTTCACCGCCACGAAGGATCAAGTCTTCGAGGTCGAGTGCTACGGTCGCCGCATCCGCTCGGCGATTGATCCGGTGATGGTGCTTTACAACGCTCAGGGAGGAGGCATCGTCAGCAACGACGATTCACGCGGCCCGGACAGTTACTTCCGAGTGACAATCCCGGCCGATGGCGAATACTTGCTGAGCGTCACCGATCACCTCCAACGCGGCGGGCCAGGTTTCGTTTATCGCGTCGAGTTCTCGCCGGTCGTCCCCTCACTGCAACTGAGCATTCCGCAGGTCGAACGATACGGCCAGTACCGCCGCCAGATTTATGTCGCGAAGGGAAACCGCTTCGGCACGGTCATCAACGCCAGCCGAATCAACTTCGGCGGCAAGCTGTTGCTCGAACCGCAAGGGATGCCCGCCGGCATGACGATGGTCGCCGAGCCGATGGCCGAGAGCCTCGCGTCGATGCCCGTCGTGTTCGAGGCCGCTGCTGATGCGGTGTCGAACGGAGCACTCGTCGATTTCCTCGGCCGACATGCCGAGAACCCGGCGATTCGCGGCGGGTTCTTCAACCGCGCCGAATTCATCATCGCGGCTCCCGGCCAGTCGATGTACTCGTGGCGCGACGTCGATCGGCTCGCGATGGCGGTCGTCGATGAGCTGCCGTTCAAGATCGACATGGTCGAACCGAAAGTGCCGCTCGCTCAGAACGGATCGATGCAATTGAAGGTCGTGGTCACTCGCAAAGAAGGCTTCAAGGCTCCCATCGTGTTGCAGTTCCCGTTCGCCCCGCCGGGTGTCGGAGCTGCTCCGTCCGTGACGATCCCCGAAGGTCAGAACGAAGGTCTTTATCCGCTGAACGCCGCAGCAAATGCTCAGGTCGGCAAGTGGCGAATTTTTGTGCTGGGCTACGCTGAAATCGGCGGAGCCGCGTACTCATCCACGCAATTGGGCAATCTGGAAATCTCTGCCCCGTGGGTCACGTTCGCCATGCAACGAGCGGCCGTCGAACAGGGCCAACCGACCGAAGTCGTCTGCAAAGTCGAAGTCGCGACTCCCTTTGAAGGCAACGCCAACGTGCAACTCGTCGCGCTGCCCAACAAGGTGCTCTCGCAGCCGCTGCAATTCACAAAGGACACGAAGGAACTGGTCTTCAAAGTCACCACAGAGAAGGACAGCCCCGCCGGCAAGCACGGCATCTTCGGCGTCGTGACGATCACTGCCAACGGCGAACCCGTGACTCACAACGTCGGCGGAGCCGAACTCCGCATCGACGTCCCGCTGCCACCGAAACCAAACACTCCCGCCCCGATGCCAACGCCGGCGGTCGCCGCCGCGGCTCCTGCTCCAATGCCCGTCGCCGCCGCGCCCCCCAAGCGACTCAGCCGATTGGAGCAACTGCGTGAGGACGCGAAGGCCAAGGCGGGAGGTAAGTAGCTATGGCGACCATCGCACTCGATCAACACATTGAAATGACACCCGGCACTTGCGGCGGTCGTCCGCGCATCGCTGGGCGGCGGATCAGGGTGCAGGACGTTGCGGTGTGGCATTTGAAACAAGGACAGACCGTCGAAGAGATCGCGACTGAGTTTGGGCTGTCGCACAGCGAGATTCATGCGGCGTTGGCGTTCTATTACGACAATCGGGAGGAGATTGACCGGCAGATGGCGAAGGATGTGGCCTATGTGGCGGAGGTCCGAGCGGCCAACCCGTCCGTGCTGCAAGCGAAGCTGAAAGCCGGCAATGTCACGAATTAGGTTTCACTTGGATGAGAACGTCAGCCATGCCGTTGCGGATGGACTTCGGCGGCAAGGCATCGACGTGACGACGACTCCCGAACAAGGACTCCTTGGTGTTGACGATGAAGAACAGCTTGCGTTCGCCCACTCGCGAGGCCGCGTGTTGTTCACTCACGATTCCGATTTCCTCCGGTTGCACGATGCGGGAGTTTCGCACTTCGGCATCGTTCACGCCGGACAAGACCGAACGATTGGCGAGATCATTCGGGGACTCATATTGATTCACGAAGTGCTCGAACCGAACGACCTGATTGGACAGCGAGAGTTCTTGTCTTAGCCAAGAACATCACAAACAGAGGATCGAACTCATGCGATTTCCTAAGACATTGTCAGGGTTGGCGACGTTGCTATTGGCTGGCGGCATGGCGGCATCGAGCGTGATCGCTCAAGAGTCCGTGCCGGTTTCGATTGCCGTGTATCCGCCGAATGCGCACATCAACACGATTCGCGATCGGCAGTCGGTTGTCGTGCAGGCGACCTACGCGGACGGGATCACCCGCGACGTGACGGCGGCGGCGCAGTATGCGTTCGCGAACGCCGCACTCGTGAAGTTTGAAAATCACACGCTGTATCCGCTCGCCGATGGCAAGACCGAGTTGAAAGTCGATTTCGGCGGGAAGTCGGTCATGGTGCCGGTCGAGGTGGCTCAGGCAACGGCGGATCGGCCGATCTCGTTCAAACTGGATGTGATGTCG
>JAYVQJ010000044.1:0-3115 GCA_043777235.1 Planctomycetia bacterium | reverse complement strand
GATTTTCATTTTGAACGACGGATCGAAGTATTGACGGCTTCCCTCGCCGTGTCCTCCGCGTATTCCGTGTCCCGAATGAGCATGAAATTCCAGTCCGATTTGGACACGGAACGCACGGAGGCCACGGACATCTTGAAAGCGGAGCTACGAGCGTGCTTCGATCTCGTCCAACTTTCGCAGCCGACGATCCGCGTTGAATGTCGGCGGCGGTAACGAGTTCGCGAGCGACAGTGATTCTTCAATACTGATGTCGTCGCGACGAACCGCCTCACCGCGAAAGATCGGCAGGCCGTGACGTCGAGCGATGATCTCGCGACGAGTCCGACCGCGCGGCGTGTCGGGCCACGGAACAGACAACTCTTGCAACTCAAAGAAGCACGGAACGACCGATTTCATGTAGGCCCAATAGCCTGGATGATCCGTCTGCAAAAACAACTTGCCGCCCGGCACGAGCGAGCGATGAGTGAGAGCCAAGAATTCTGGCGTGATGAGCCGGCGATGAATCTGTGCCGGATCGTAGAACGGTTGCGGATGATAGATGTGAAGCTCCGCAACTGATCCGGGAGCGACATGCTCGCCAAGCAGTTCTCGTCCGCCGATGACTGCGAAGCGAATGTTGCTCAGTCCACGCTGGTTGCCTCGGCGAGTCGCGTATCGGATCACGACCGGCAGAATGTCGATGCCGAGATGATCGCAATCCGGCTTCGCGATTGCGCTGCCGAGCGTCGAGCGGCCGTTGCCGCAGCCGATGTCGATGACGATCGGTGCCCGTCGTCCGAACAACGCTTCCCAATCCAACAAGCCGTCAGGCACTTTCTTGAGTGCGGTCTTCGCCCATCGCTCCGGGGGCAAGATGCGACCGGGAATCGGCACACCGAATTCGTGTTCGATTTCGCCGGAACCCTGGAGTGCGGTGGCTTGACGCCGCCCTCCATTCGGTCGCGGTGGTTGGCCAGCGAGCTTTTGTCGGCTCTGACGTGACGGTTGATTGGGCGGCTGACTCATGGTTGGAACGGCACTCACGACTCAACGTCTGCGGCACTTGAATGGAGGGCGGTGTCGAGCCACCGCACTCCAGGGGTTCGTTCGACAGACGCGCGGGGCGGCAACATAATCCCCGGCCGCTTCGACCGCACCCCACGAGACGCCTGATGAAACTCAAATGCTTGCCGGAGGATTTTCAAGTCACCGAGTTGACTGACCGACCGACTCACGGCCGAGGATCGTTTGCCATTTATCGGTTGACCAAACGCTCGCTCGGTACGCCGGAGGCGATTGATGCCATCTTGCGACGTTGGAATTTAGCTCGGCAGCAGGTCAGCTACGGCGGCTTGAAAGACCGACACGCCGTCACCGAGCAATTCGTGACGATCAAGAACGGACCGCGCAACGATCTGTCACAGACCAGCCTGGACCTGAATTACCTCGGCCAAACCGAGCGTCCATTCGATGCGTCAGACCTCACGGGCAATCGCTTCACGCTAGTCCTCCGTTCGATGTCCGATGCCGAAGTCGCGAGCGCGGAACACGCTCTGAGCGACGTCGCGATCAACGGCATGCCGAACTATTTCGACGATCAACGCTTCGGCTCGCTGGGACAGTCGGGCGAATTCATCGCCGTGCCGTGGTGCCGAGGTGACTACGAACGGGCGTTGTGGTTGGCTCTCGTCGACCCGAACGAACACGATCGGCCAGACGATCGCAATGAAAAAAAACTGCTCCGCGACCGCTGGGGAGACTGGCCCGGACTCAAAGCCGACATGCCTCGCGGCAGTCGGCGGAGCATCGTGACGTTTCTGGTCGATCATCCGACCGACTTCCGTCGGGCTCTGGCCTTGATGCGCAGCGATCTGCGCGGTTTGTGGCTCTCGGCCTTTCAAAGCGCCGTCTGGAATCGGCTGCTTGCCGAATCGTTGCGAGACATTTGTCGGCCGGAGCAATTGTTCGATGTCGAATTCGGTGAGCGTCCCGCGCCGTTCTTTCATTCGCTCGACGAACCGCAGCGCCGCGAGTTGCTCGATCTCCCACTGCCGCTCCCCTCCGGGCGACTCAAGCTGCAATCCGGCCCGCTCTTCGACCGACTGCACCGAGTGCTCGCCGAGTTCGGCCTCGAACCTCGCACGATGCGTGTCAAATTCCCACGCGATGCGTTCTTCTCCAAAGGCCAGCGAGCCGCGATTGCCATTCCCGCCCACTTACAGCATCAAGCCGACAACGATGAGTTGTACGACACCCGCCGCAAACTGACGTTGTCGTTTGACCTTCCTCGCGGTTCGTACGCCACGATTCTCATCAAGAGACTCACGGAACTTCCTGCCGCCAACTCCGACGATACCTCGCACGGCCAAGAGTGAGATGTTTAACCGCTTCGCCATCGGCGTGCGCGCCCACGTCGATGGCGTTGGGGTTAAACAGCCAAGGCTCCTTCGGAAATCCAGGGAGGTCACTTCGGGGAATATTTTTGCCACCGATGAAACACGGATTGAACACGGATCAGGACAGGAGGCAGGGCATTGGAAACAAGCAGGAGTGGCGGACGGGAATGCCGGACAACCGCTTTTTGCCACGGATCAAAGCACGGACTAAGCCAGAGGTTAGAAACCGTTACGCACCCTCGCTCCGTGACCTCACTCGATTCCTCTCTTCTTTTTTGCCTTGTTCGCTGTCCTGATCCGTGTTCAATCCGTGTTTCATCCGTGGCTTGGAAACTTGCCTCCCCGGAACATCGGAAGAGCCAAACTTATTATCTCGGTAAGACGCTCACCGAAGCGGCGAAGCTGGCGCGGCGAGCTTGTCCCGGCAGAATTTCGTATGCCTTGCATGTCGGCCATCAGGCGGCGATGCAGATCGGTGGATTTGAAACATGAACGGGCTCGTCGATTTGAAGGGACGAGCGTTGCTGACCGTGCTGGTCGGTTCCTCGGCGGTTCAAGCGGAAACGCCTGTTGAAGTTTGAGTTGATACCGCATTTACCGATGAGCTGGTCCTTCCGCGAGTAACGATCCGGTCGCTCGGCTTAGAGCCATCGTTGGTCATCGACGCGATCTTGGGTGACGACCGACTTACGGAGGTGGACACATTCGTTGGCTGGATCAACTGGTTTGGCGAGCCGAGA
>JAYVQJ010000043.1:0-3115 GCA_043777235.1 Planctomycetia bacterium | reverse complement strand
CCGCGCCGCTCGATCAGCCGGCACGAGACTCCGTCAAGATCCTGCAAGACACCGACGGTGACGGCAAAGCGGACAAGATCATCACGTTCGCCGATGGGCTTAACATCCCGATCGGCATCTATCCGTATCCCAGCCGCAAGGACGAGAAGACCGGCAAGACGATACAAGGGGCGATCGTTTACAGCATCCCGTTCATTTGGGATTTGCGAGACACCGACGGCGACGACATCTGCGACGAGCGGATCAAGCTGTACGGCCCGTTCGGCTACGAACGGGACACGCACGGCATGTGCAACGCTTTTCGCCGTGGCTTCGACGGTTGGATTTACGCTTGCCACGGCTTCAACAACATCAGCAAGGTCGCGGGCACGGACGGGCACGTCGTCGAGATGTCGTCTGGCAACACGTTCCGCTTCCGCATGGACGGCAGCCGCATCGAGCATTTCACGCATGGGCAGGTCAATCCGTTCGGCATGTGCTTCGATCCGCTATTCAACATCTTCACCGCCGACTGCCACACCAAACCGATCACGCAACTGTTGCGTGGCGGCTACTACCAAAGCTTTGGCAAACCTCACGATGGCCTGGGCTACGTCCCGGAAATCATGAGCCACACGCACGGCACGACCGCCAACTGCGGCATCGTGGCGTACTACGGCGGCCATTTTTCGTCCGAATGGGAAGGCAAATTCTTCACCGGCAACGTGATGACCAGCCGAGTCAACGTCGATGCCCCAGAATATCACGGCTCGACGATCCTGGCGAAGGAAGAGCCGGACTTCGTGATCTCGAAAGACCCGTGGTTCCGCCCGGTCGATCTGCAATGCGGCCCCGACGGAGCGCTGTACATCGCCGACTTCTACAACAAAATCATCGGCCACTACGAAGTCGATCTCAAACACCCCGGCCGCGACCGCCATCGAGGCCGCATCTGGAAAGTGATCCACAAGGCCACACCGCCGTTCAAGATGCCGGACTTGCGAACGCAGACGCCGGAGCAGTTGGTTGAGTTATTGGCCCACAACAACTTGACTGTGCGATTACTAGCAACGCAGCGACTTTGTGACAGTGTCGGCAAAGCCGACGCGACTGTTGCAATGAAAGGATTTGACCAAACGGAGCTTCCTCGCATGCGTGCTCATTCCCTTTGGGTACTGCAGCGACTTGGTCTACTGAAGTTTGCGCACCTTATTTCTGCTGCTTCGGACCCGCACCCCACAGTTCGAGTCCATGCCATAAAAGTGTTGGCTGAAGTACCGCCGCTTATCCGTGAGGCGGGCACCTTTGAAGAGTGCCTGCGCGATCCAGACGCGTTTGTGAGACGAGCAACTGCGGACCTCTTTTCGGTCCATCATATCAATGCCGATCGCGACTTAAGTGTGCTCGCGGCGAGCCTCGGAGATTCGCCGGCCGAGGACAATCATCTTCGCTATGCCATTCGCCGTGCGATGCAAGCAGTTTGTGAGTCGCCGGACGCATTTTATGAGATCATCAAAGTTCTAAATACGTTGGATTTGGATATCTTCCCCGAAATCGGCGACATGTTGTCACAAGTTGCGGAAATCGCGTTGGCCGTCCCAAACGAGTGGGCAGGGGCGTTCTTGCTTGAGTACCTCTCGAAGGTTCCAAAGCCCACTGCATCGACGCCTAACTTCATTAAGCACGCTGCTCGCTTTGTACCACCCAACCGCACTGCTGAGTTGGTCGGTGTCGTCCGAAAACGGTTCGGTGACGACGTGCAACAACAGCTTGAAGTACTCACCGCCTTGCGCTTGGGACTTCAGCAGCGAGGTCAGACGATTGACAGCGTGATCAAAGATTGGGCGAGCGAACTTGCGGTTAAGTTGCTGGCGTCCTCGCGCGGTGCGAGTTTGTCGTGGGCGAACGAGGTCGTGCCGGGGAAGCCGGAGCCGGACAATCCGTGGGAGCTGCGGGCGAGGGTTTCGCAAGATGGCGACAAGGGGGCGCTGTTCCTCGACAGCTTGGTGAAGGGAGAGCAACTGACTGGGCTGTATCGCAGCGAGCCGTTTGAGTTGCCCGCCAAGCTGAGCTTCTGGTGTGCGGGACACAACGGACTTCCCGGTGCTCCGTTCAATCCGAAGAACTACATCCGTCTGCGAGACGCCTCGACCCACGCACTGCTCCGCGAAGCGATGCCGCCTCGCAACGACACGGCTCAGAAGATCGAATGGGATTTGTCCGAGTTCGTAGTCCCGCCTTCAGGCGGAACCAAAACGGAAAAGGCACCGCCTAAAGGCGGAACTACGAACGGCGGACCTACGAACGGCGGAACTACGAACGGCGGACCTACGAACGGGCGGCGGGGCTACATCGAGCTGCTCGATGCGGATGAAGCCAGTGGTTATGCGTGGCTCGCGGTCGGACGGTTTTCGGTCGAGGCGTTGAATCCCAGCGACGTTGTTGGCCAACAGATTGCGGCGGGGAATTTGGTGGCGGATTTCAAGATCTCCGATTTGAAATCTCAAATGTCAGAGCGCCTGTTATCACGCGACACGGATTCGCGAGCCAAAGAGGCGTTTGCGCGAGCGGTGCTCGCGTTGGAGCCGGATTCGATTCTGTCGTCGCTCTCGCCTTTGATCGCAGAGGCGTCGTTGCCGGAGTCACTGCGAGATCAGATCGGGACTGCGGTCGTCGATCGGAAGTTGGGCACTCTTGCCCGACCGGCCGAAGGGACGGGCAAGAGTGCCCATCCTCCGTTGCTGACGGTTGTGATCCAGGCCGTTCCTGAACGACAGCAATTGCGCATTGCCGAGTCGCTCGCCTCGGATGCCACCGGTGCGGAGGCGTTGTTGCGTCTCGCAAAGGAGGGACATGTCTCGCCGAGACTGCTGACTCAGCCGACCGTCAAGCAGCGGCTGGATGCGTTGAAGTCGGAAGCGTTCGCGAAGCAGATTACCGAACTGACGGAGAGCTTGCCGGATGAAGACGCGGCGTTACGGAAACTCATCGAACAGCGACGCGGAGGATTCATCGCCGCTCAATCGGACGCGGACACGGCGAAGCGGCCGTCGCTCGACGCGGGAGCAGCGTTGTTCACGAAGCATTGTGCGTTGTGTCACCAAGTCGCGGGCAAGGGGACGATCCTCGGACCGCA
>JAYVQJ010000042.1:0-12226 GCA_043777235.1 Planctomycetia bacterium | reverse complement strand
ATCTGTTTTTGCGCAACGACCGCATCGAAGGGATCGACACCGGAGCGGCCGTTGCCGATCACGTCATCGACGCGACCGGCTTCATCGTCTGCCCCGGCCTGATCGACATTCACGTCTCGCTGCGAGAACCGGGCGACGAAAAAGACGAGACGATTCAATCCGGAACGGCCGCCGCGCTCGCGGGAGGCATGACGTCGGTCGCGTGTATGCCAGACACGTCGCCGGTCGTCGATAACCGCGCCGCTGCCGAGTTCGTGCAGCTTCAATGCGAACGAGCGGGACACTGCAACGTCTTCCCGCTGGGGGCCGTCACCAAGAATCACGACGGCCAAGAACTCGCCGAAATTGGACAGCTCGTTGAAGGTGGAGCGGTAGCCTTCACCGACGCCAAAAGCCCCGTCGCGAATGCCGAGATCATGCGGCGAGCGCTCGAATACACCCGCATGTTCGGCCGGCCGATCTTCAATCATCCGCAGGTGCCGGAACTCGCCGCCAAGGGAATCATGCACGAGGGCTACTACTCGATGCAGTTGGGCCTGCGCGGCATCCCCGCCGGAGCCGAAGTCATCATGGCCGCTCGCGACATCGCGCTGGCCGAGATGACCGGCGGCCACGTCCACCTAATGACGATCTCAACCTCCGGGGCCGTCGATCAAGTTCGTCGCGGGAAAGCCAAAGGGATTCGAGTCACCGCCGAAGTCACGCCACATCATCTCGCCCTGACCGATGCCGCGCTGCAAAACTACGAAACGAATTTCAAAGTCGATCCGCCGCTGCGATCCAAAGAACACATCGACGCGCTGATCGAAGGGCTCCGCGACGGCACGATCGACGTCATCTGCTCCGACCATCAGCCGTTCGCTGAAGAGAAAAAGCAAAACGAACTCGACAGCTCGCCCGCCGGAGTCGTCGGTCTCGAAACTCTGCTCCCGATCTGCATCAAGACGCTCATCGAGACCGGCCATCTCACTTGGTCAAAGCTGATCGCCAAGTTGACGATCAATCCCGCCACGATCCTCGGCATCCAAAAGGGAACGCTGAAAACCGGTCACGACGCCGACGTCACGATCATTGACCCGACCACGGCCTGGCGCATCGACCCGACGAAATTCAAATCGAAGGGCCGCAACACCCCCTTCGCCGGCTGGGAAGTCAAAGGCCGAGCACACATCGTTATCGTCGCCGGTAAAGTGCGGCATCATGTGTGACCTTGGAGTGCGGCGGCTTGACGCCGCCCTCCATCGGACGCGGGAGTTCGTGTTCAAGGAATCGTCAACGCCGCCGTGGCAGCAACGGCATGAGCGAGTTCTTACGACTTGGTCTGCGACGTTCCGAAATTCAACTGCCGCGACCGAATGGAGGGCGGTGTCGAGCCACCGCACTCCCAAGGATTGTGCCGCCGAGATACCCCGCTTCGGCTCCCAATGACTCTTCCAGCCGCAGCAGTTGGTTGTACTTCGCGAGTCGCTCGCTGCGAGCCACCGAGCCGACTTTGAGTTGTCCTGCCCCCGTTGCGACGACGAGATCCGCAATCGTTGCGTCTTCCGTCTCGCCGCTGCGAGCGGACACGACCGGCCAATAGCCGTTGTCGAGAGCGAGCTTCAAGGTCGCCAACGTTTCGCTGAGCGTACCAATCTGATTGAGCTTGATGAGCACACTGTTGGCGACACCGCGATCAATCCCCTCGCGCAGCCGAGCGACGTTCGTCACGAACAGATCGTCGCCGATGAGCTGCACACGGCTGCCAAGCCGCTCGGTGATCAGCTTCCAACCAATCCAGTCGTCCTCAGCCAGCGGGTCTTCGAGGCTGATGATCGGATACCGCGTGACCCAGCCTTCGAGCAGATCGACCATTTGCTCGGCCGACAGCGGCGATGACGACACGCTCGGCAGTCGATACTGGCCGTTCTCAAAGAAGTGCGTGCTCGCGACGTCCAAGCCAATGGCGACATCGCTGCCCGGTTTCAATCCGGCCGCTTCAATCGCGGCGACGACGAGTTCAATCGCTTCTTCGTTCGTGTGCAGCTTCGGGCCGTAGCCACCTTCGTCGCCAATCAAGATGCCTTCGTGACCACGCTCGGTCAGCACTCGGCCGAGCCGCCGATAAACCGTGACGATCCATTCAAACGCCTGCGAGTATGAAGTCGCACCGACCGGCAGAATCAGAAAATCTTGGAACTCCAACTGCCGCCCCGCGTGCAAGCCGCCGGAGATCATGTTGACCATCGGCAGCGGCAACAGCATTCGCTGGCCGAGTTCATGTAGACGGGTCACTCCGTGACCCGAATTCCGGTCACGGAGTGACCGGCCTACGTTCTCCCAAATCTCGCGAAACCGAGCGACAGCCGTCAGCCCGCGAGCCTCCGCCGAGGCATACGCCACAGCCAGCGATGTGCCGAGGATCGCGTTCGCTCCGAGCCGTGACTTCTGCGGAGTGCCATCGAGTTCGATCAGCCGCCGATCAATCTCCGCTTGGTCATCTGCATCGAGTCCGATCAACGCGGACGTAATCTCCGTGCAAACATTTCGCACCGCTTGTCGCACACCCAATCCATCCAGCCGCGACGTATCACGATCGCGCAGTTCGACCGCCTCGAACCGTCCGGTGCTCGCCCCGCTGGGAACCATCGCTCGCCCCGGCCGAGCACCCGCGCAGGTGACTTCGACTTCGACGGTCGGCTTGCCTCGGCTATCAAAAACTTCGCGAGCGTGAACTCGTTCAATGCGGCTGGTCACGGTTCACCTACTTCACGACAAAGTTGACCATGCGGCCGGGGACGTACACGACTTTGACGACCGTCTTGCCTTCCAGTTGCGAGGCGATGACGTCCTCGGTGCGAGCGGCGGCTTCGACGGCGGCTTGATCGGCTTTGGCACCGATCGTGATTTTCGCTCGCAGCTTGCCGTTGATTTGAACGGGGATGTCGACGACCGAATCTTCGACAAACTTCGGATCGAATGTCGGCCAAGGTTCGTAGGCCAGCGTCGTTGTGCCGCCGAGCAGTTGCCACAACTCTTCGGCGAGGTGCGGGGCCAGCGGGCTGAGTAGCAGCACGAATGGTTTCAGGATCGAAACGGGGCGAACGCTCCAGTTGCTGACTTCGTTCATGAATTCCATCAGCCGGCTGATCGCCGTGTTGCAGCCGAGCGTTTCGATGTCGTGAGTCACCGCCTTGATCGTCTTGTGCAGCAATCGCAATTGCGGTTCGGCCGGCATGACGTCTTGCACGGCCGGATTGAGCCGCACGTCGTCGGCACGCTCATCGGTGATCGTTCGCCAAACGCGAGCGAGGAAGCGTGAGACTCCCTCGACCCCTTGCATCGACCACGGCTTCACTTGTTCGAGCGGTCCCATGAACATCTCGTAGAGCCGCAGCGAGTCAGCACCGTATTCTTCGACGACCTTGTCCGGGTTGATGACGTTGCCACGCGACTTCGACATCTTGAAGGCTCGCGATTCGATGCGGATGTCGGGGCGATCGGCGAGCACGAACGAGTCGCCCGATTTCTTCACGGCATCGACAGACAGCTTCACCGTGGCCAGTTTCTCGCCGGTCGTCTTGTGGATCGCATTGCCATCGTCATCGGAAGTGACTTCGGACGAGCTGACCCACTCGCCGGCCGACTTCTCGTAGCCGGTGAACTCGACCTCGCCCAGGATCATGCCTTGGTTGACCAGCCGCTGGAACGGTTCGGCGGTGTGGACGTAGCCTCGGTCGAAGAGCACCTTGTGCCAGAAGCGGGAGTAGAGCAGGTGCAGCACGGCGTGCTCGGCCCCGCCGACGTAGAGGTCGATGGGGAGCCACTGCTGTTCGAGCTGCGGGTCGATGAACGCCGACGAATTCTTGTTGTCCACGAACCGCAAGTAGTACCAGCACGAGCCGGCCCATTGGGGCATCGTGTTGGTTTCGCGTTTCAGTTTTGTGCCATCGCGATCCGTCTTGAACAGCCACGACTCCGGAGCTTTCGAGAGCATCGGTTCCGGCGTGCCGGTCGGCTTGAAGTCCGCCATCTCCGGCAACGTGATCGGCAAGTCCGCATCGGCATCGACTCGCAGCAACCCCGTGGGCTGGCCGCTGGCATCCAGCTCATGCCAAATCGGAAACGGCTCCCCCCAATACCGCTGCCGGCTGAAGAGCCAGTCTCGCAGGCGATAGTTGACGGCCTTGCGACCCAGACCGCTGGCGGCGAGATCGGCGGTGATTTTCGATTTGAATTCGGCGGTCGGAAGGCCGTCGTACTTGCCGGAGTTGAAGGCCAACCCAATCTCAGTAAACGGGAGTGTCAGTTCTTGGGAAATTGTTTCACGCGAAGGCGCGGAGTCGCGAAGGAGGCCATTTGGTTCCGCCGCGTCACTCTTCGCGTCTTCGCGCCTTCGCGTGAGATCTGTTTCTGCCCGAACCACGGGGATAATCGGCAGACCGAACAACGTCGCGAATTCAAAGTCTCGTTCGTCGTGAGCCGGCACGGCCATGATGGCTCCGGTGCCGTAGCTGATGAGGACGTAGTCGGCGATCCAGACGGGAACCTTCTCGCCGTTGACTGGATTGATCGCGTAGCCGCCGGTGAAGACGCCGCTCTTGGTCTTGGCGAGTTCCGTGCGATCAAGGTCGCTCTTGAATGAGGCTTGTTGGCGATATTCATCGACCGCCGCACGTTGTTCCGGAGTCGTCAGCCGATCGACCGCCGGATGCTCCGGCGCGAGCACCATGTACGTCACACCGAACAACGTGTCCGGCCGAGTCGTGTAGACTCGGAGCACCTCATCACCCGGCTCACGTGGGAAGCCGGACTGCTCGCGTGCCGCCTTCCACGCATCGAACTCCGTACCGCGACCGTCAGGGAGCGGCCCGGACGACGGTCCCGCTTGGCCGCTCCCTAACGGTCGCGGTACGGATGCGTCCTGCACTCGCCCCTCGCCCCTCGTCCCTCGCCCCTCGTCCCCAATGAAGAAATCCACCTCCGCTCCCTCGCTGCGGCCGATCCAGTTGCGTTGCATCAGCTTGATCGACTCGGGCCAACTGAGGTCTTCCAACTCATTCGCGAGCCGGTCGCCGTAGGACGTGATGCGGAGCAGCCACTGGCGGAGTGGCAGGCGTTCGACGGGGTGACTGCCGCGATCACTCTTGCCGTCGATGACCTCTTCGTTGGCGAGCACCGTGCCGAGCGCGGGGCACCAGTTGACTGGGGCTTCATGCTGGTACGCGAGCCGATGCTTGTCCTGATAACGCCGTATTGCCTCACGTTGCGCGGCGATCTCGGCGTTAATCGGCGAGTCGGAATGCGAGTCATGGAATGACTCGCCTACGGCTTGCGACGCGACGTCGGCCGGGATCGGCAATTCGGAGATTGGCCGCCCTCGGCCGATCCGTTGCTTGCCGTCGGGGCCGGTCCACTCGCAATCGGGGTCGTACCAAGTGTCGAACAGCACCAGAAAAATCCACTGCGTCCAGCGGTAGTAATCGGGATCGGTCGTGGCCAGCTCGCGGTTCCAGTCGTAGCTGAAGCCCAGCGATTTCAACTGCCGCTTGAATGTCTCGATGTTCTTCGCCGTCGTGATCGCCGGATGCGTGCCGGTGCGAATCGCGTATTCCTCGGCGGGCAGCCCAAACGCATCCCAGCCCATCGGATGCAGCACTTGCTTGCCGCGCATCCGAGCGTACCGGCAAGTGATGTCCGTCGCTGTGTAGCCTTCAGGATGCCCGACATGCAGGCCGGCTCCTGACGGATACGGGAACATGTCGAGCACATACATCTTCTCTTTGGCCGGATCGAACGGGCCGGTCGCAAAGGTTTGATGTTCTTCCCAGTAGGCTTGCCACTTGGGTTCGAGGCGTTTGGCGTCGTAGCGAGGCATAGTGGTGTGAAAATCCAAATCTCAAATTTCAAATCTCAATCCGAAACGAGGCGGGAGTGTAGAAGCGGAGTTGCGAGGTGACGAGCCAATTGGAGTGAGCAATCCGCGTATGCCATCCGCCGCGCGAAGAGACAACTCGCCCTTGACCTTCACATCATCTGCATGATCACCGGCTCCGGCTTCAAAGATCCACATCCGATTGAAGAGATGGTCGCCGCGACGGCCGGTGTTCCGCTCGTGAGCTTGGAAGAGTTTGCTCGTCTGGGCGGCACTCTAAAATGACGGGCTTGCTGTCACCGGCTGTCGGTTGGATAGAATTTGTCGAAAGAATTCTTTGCCCGTGGAGCAGCCAGCCATGAACCAGATGCAGATCGCCGAATCGAATGAGCAGGCTTATCGCCGAATGAAGCCGGCCTTGGATGCTCAGTTTCCCGCAGGACACTTCATCGCGATTGAAGGTGGCGAAGTGGTCGCTGATGCGGCGACCGTGCAAGAGTTGCGTCCCCTGTTGTTCCGCTCCGGCAAAAATCCGAGCGACGTTTTTGTCGTGGAAGCGGGTGCGGACTATCCGCAGTTCGCCACGATCCTCTTGTCTCGGTATTCGGGGCGAGCCGTCTGATGCAACGCTCCGTTTACAAAGGCACACCGCCACGTCCCTGGATTCGCGTCGAGTTGATCGGCCCTGATGGTCAGGCTCGCGTTCTCGAAGCAGTCGCGGACACCGGAAATCCGTTGCCAATCATCGTGAGTCCAGCCGTCATGTCAGCGTTCGGCCATCTCAGTGGTCCTGGCACCGAAACGAACTTCGGACACTTCGATGGCGGATTTCTACAGGTGAGGATTCCCGAAACCAGCGTCGATGCCACGATCCTCGGCTATACCAGCGGTCATGTGGTCGAAGCGATCCAAGGCAGCAGCCCAGCATTCGAGGCACTCGTCGGACTGCCACTGTTGCGAAGACTCGAATTCGGCGGGAACAGCGATTCGTTCTGGATTCGTTGAGCATCGCAAAGCCTGCAACCAGTGGCATCGATAGTCACCGCGACGAACGGTGCTCCGCTGGTCAGCCTGGAAGAGTTCGCGAGATTGGGCTAAGGAATCATTCCAGCTTCTGTTCCAAGTCTCTCAAGCACTTTTTGAGAGTGACTACGCCGCGTCTATAAACCGCCAAAAGCTCCGGCGTTGATTGTCGACGTTCCATCCGAAATCCAACCCATTTCGGAATCAATGACTGTGCCTGCTCCCAAATATCTTTGAGTTCATCACGAGGGCTACCGAGCATCAAACTCGTTCGATACGCCCAAATCCCACGCAATGCCCAAATGACTTCAACGGGCATTTCCCTATTCGTCTCGTCGGACCAGACCAGACCGCCTGACATGTTCTCGTATGACACTCGTGGTGACTCTGCTGGCGAACTAATTGCATTCAGTTGCTCTGCGTATTCGGCCAGCGCACGGATCGGATCAATGCTTTGATGAGAGTCATTCACGAGTTTGCCCCCACGAGGATCGGGTTACTCAACCAGCCCTGACTTTCTGACTCCAGCCCCAGTTTGCTTCGTCGCCGTGTCACCCAAATCAGCGCGCGCCTTGTCGGCGAGTGCAGTCAACCGTGCGACGACATCCGCGTGTTGATCGGCGACGTTGGTGGTTTCGTTGTGGTCGGATTCGAGGTCGAACAACGCGAGCTCAATTTTCTTGGTCGCGGGTTTGCCGGGGCGGCTGTCTCCGCCGACGTTGTCGGGAGTCGTCGAGATGTAGTCGTGCGGAAAGTGCAGCTTCCATTTTCCACTGCGCACGGCTTGCAGGTGTTGGCCCCAGTAGAAATAGAGTGCCTCGTGAGGAGACTTCGCATTCGGCTGACCGGAGACCAGCGGCCAGATGTCGAGGCCGTCGATCGGTCGCTTCGGCAATTCGGCACCGGCCAGCTTGGTGAGCGTCGGCAGGATGTCGATCGTCATGGCCGGTTCGCGGCAGACGTGGCCGGCGGGAATCCTGCTGGGCCAGCGCATGACACACGGGACTCGCACGCCACCTTCCCAAGACGTCCCTTTGCCTTCGCGCAGGCCGCTAGTGCCGCCGGCGTGATTGCCGTAGGTCAGCCACGGGCCGTTGTCGCTGGCGAAGATCACCAGCGTGTTGTTCGTCAGCCCCAACCGGTCGAGCGTCGCGGTGATTTGGCCGACGGACCAGTCGATCTCTTGGATCACGTCGCCGTACAAACCTTGCTCGGACTTGCCGCGTTGCTTGTCCGAGACGAACAGCGGCACATGCGGCATCGAGTGTGGCAGGTAAACAAAGAACGGCTGAGTCTTGTGTGACTCGATGAACTTGACCGCTCGTTCGGTGTACCACGTCGTGAGGTTCGGCTGATCGTCGGCCGTGACCTGCGGGTTGATGATTTTGTCCCCTTCGATCAGCGGCAGGTGCGGCCAACGCTTGAGCCGCTCTTCCAGCGACAAGTTCGCGACGCCGGGATGATACGGCCACATGTCGTTCGAGTACGGCAGACCGAAGTAATCATCGAACCCCTGCCGCGTCGGCAGAAATTTTTGGTGATGGCCGAGATGCCATTTTCCATAAATCGCCGTCGCATAGCCGCGCGGCTTGAGCATCTCAGCGATGGTCGTCTCGTCCTCGTGAATACCGTTCTTGCTCTGTGGTCCCAACGCGCCGAGGATGCCGACTCGATTCGGATAGCACCCCGTCAGCAATGCCGTGCGCGACGCCGAACAAACCGCTTGAGCCACATAAAAATCGGTGAACCTCACACCGTCCGCCGCCAGCTTGTCGAGGTGTGGTGTTTTCCAGCCCTTCGCTCCATAACAGCCGAGGTCTCCGTAGCCGAGATCATCGGCGTAGATCAGCACGACGTTCGGCGGACGCTCGGCCGCGGACAACGTCGTGACCAAGAGATTCAGAAGCAGACCGCACAGGAGTCCTGCGAGGAGTCGTCGGTGAAGCATTTGGTGTCTCCAGTCTGAGTAGAGCGGTCGCATCATCACTAGCACGACGCGCTAGCGAGTGGTCGTCTTTCAGAAACGCCAACCACTCGCTAGCGCGTCGTGCTATTTTTGAAATCGCTACTTGGAAAACTTGTCAGTGAGATTATTTACCGGCTCATTCGTCGTCGATGGGCGGTGGCTCCAGCGGATCGAGCAGTGCCGCCATTTGCTCCAGCAGTTCGCGTGAGGCTAACGCCGAGGTCTGTGGCGGCGAAGGTTTCTGCCGTTTCGGCCCGTTGGAAATATCGGGAATGTGATTGAAGGCGATGCGCGTCGGGACAGCGGCCTGTTTCGGATCGACCGGTTGCGAGCCTCGCATTTCGGCGAAGATCACCGACTGCGGGCCGAAGCGTTGCTTGAGTTCGTCGAGCGCGGTCGAAAGCGCGTTGAGCTTCCGGTCTTCCTCAAACAGAGGTTGGGCGATGTTGTGGCCGCTGACCAAGTCAGTCAGCGTGATGCCGACTTTCAGTGGCTTACCGGGCGGTTTCTCTTTCCACATTTTTCCGGCGGCACGGATCAGCGTCGTCGTGTCTTGGCAGTGGTTGAACGCGCGGTGCGCTTGCCAGCATTGGTCGTTGAAGAAGTCGATGCGAACGGAGATCGCTCCGGCCCAATAGCCGATGCTTCTCAGACGCATGGCCGCTTTGTCGATCAATCGCAGCAGCACGGCCTTGGCATCGACATCGTTGCGAAGCTCAGGCGGCAAGACATGCGAATGGCCAATCGAGCGGCGGCGAGTTGGTGGATCGAGGATGTCTTCGCCTCGCAAACGTCGCCACCAAACTTCGCCGAGTAATTTACTGTCCCAGATTTTGGCGAGCTGTTGCGGTGTCTGTTCGCAGAATTGTTGAGTCGTCTTGATGCCGGCCTTGAGCAGCCGTTGCTCCATACGCGGACCGATGCCGGGGAAGGCTCGCAGAGGCAGCTCAAACAATCGTTGCGGGAGTTCCTCCTGCAAGATCACGGTCAGACCATCCGGCTTCTGCCAATCGGCCGCGACTTTGGCGAGCATCCGATTTGGGGCGAGACCAACCGAACATTTCAGAAACTCGCCGACGTCGTGGCGGATTGCCGCTTTGATTTGTTTCGCGAGACGGACGGCATCGTCCACAGTGCGCTCGTTGTCCCACAGCCGGCATTCCATCTCGTCGATCGACAGCACCGCCGAGATCGGAATGCAGGACTCGACTGCCTTCAGGATGCGGTGATGCACTTCGACGTACAACCTGGGCCGAGCTTCGATGATTTGCAGCTTGCGGCACATCTGCTTGGCGTCGCGGACGCGCGTGCCGGTCTTGATGCCGAGTTTTTTGGCTTCGTAGCTGGCCGCGATGCAACAGGTCGTGTCGGCCATGACCGGCACGACCGCGACAGGGCGTCCTCGCAACTCCGGCCGCATCTGCTGCTCGACCGAGGCGAAGTACGAATTCATGTCGAGCAAGAGAGAACGCAGAGTCATTTTTTGGAGTGCGGCGATTCATCGCCGCTTTGGATTTTGCGGCGGAGCCGCTTTCATTTCGGAGCGTCATCCACGTCGAAAGCGGCTCCGCCGCGAAAGGAGTGCGGCGATGAATCGCCGCACTCCAAATAGCTACTTCGTCTCGATCTTTCGCGGGGCAACGAGAGCTTGCAACTGCGGAACGTCGAAATGTTCGAGCAGACCGAAACAGAACAAATCGGGAGCCGCGTCAACGCCTCGATTCTGTTCGATGATGTATTGCTTGAGGCTGCTGATCGCGCCGCTCTGCGTGACTTGGCCGATGGCTTGCGGTTCGAGAGCGGCGGCGACGAGTGCCGAGAGACTGGAACGCGGGCCGATGGAATGCAGCGTCACCGTGCGGCCGGAGCGATCGGTGTCGTGAGCGTGTCGCGCGATCGCGGCCAGTTGGCTGG
The DNA here is from genome assembly GCA_043777235.1 of Planctomycetia bacterium. GTDB lineage: Bacteria > Planctomycetota > Planctomycetia > Planctomycetales > Planctomycetaceae > SXKJ01. The sequence goes on along the minus strand of JAYVQJ010000042.1, from coordinate 1,469 downwards.
CTTGAACTCCGAGGGGCCGATCGCCGACGGTGTCGAGCATCAAGCCCCACAGCCAATCGCGAGTGACGATCTTCGATTCGCCAAAGAAGAGCAGATCGACCGCGAGCACTCGCTGACCGGCGGCCAAGAGCTTTTCGATGTCATCGGCGACGGCCGCTCGGCCGGCATCGGCGACGATGACCGTCGTCCCTTGCGATTCGCCGCGTGTCAACTCGACGACCGGGACCGTCCAGGTGTTGGTCAGGTTCAGACGCCAGCGCTGGATTTGCGTGGTGGCCGCGGCATCCGCAGGTGAACCGCTTGCAGCCACGGCTTCGGCGGCCACGTCGAATTGCTTGGCCGCGACAATCTCGGCGAGCCGTTGGCGTCGCTTGTTTTGCCAGTCTTGTTTGGCGGACTTGTCGGTGGGTCGATCGTCTGCGCGCGGCAGCTTCTCGGCGAGCGATTTCGCCAGCGATGTGAATGTCGCGTTGTTTTCGGGAAGAGTGACGAGCAGTTCGTCGAGCTTCTTGACCTCGCCCGTCTCGCACACAATTTCTTTCGCGTCGAAGTCTTTCGAGCCGTTGTAAAAGAACGTTCCGACTGCGCGGTAAAAGGCTTCGCGGTTGTCTTGTCCGAAGTTGTGATCGCCGGGAACGTGATTGACGTGAGTCACCAGCCGATCGGTCTCGCCAAAGAGTCCGTAGATCGGCCGGCAGCCAGCCAGCAGCGGCGGCAGAGCGTGACCGGCGGCGAAGCAACAATTGTCGTGAGCGTTGAACGTCAACAAGGTCGCTCGCGGAGCACGCATCGCGGTGAGGTGCATGTAGTCGATGTACTTGCCGAGGTCACACGGTGTTTGTTCGGAATCGCCGAGGTCCGTGTTGCTGCGGACGCGCGTGAGATAGCTCGAATATCCGGCCACCGGATTGGCCAGCGTGACGCGCGTGTCGAGTCCGCTGATGAAGATCGTCTGCCAGCCGCCACCGGACAGGCCGGAGACGGCGACTCGGTACGGATCGGCGCTCGGATGTTTCAGCAGCAGGTCGATCCCCTTCGACATCGTCAAATAGAACGGAGCGATCCCGCTGCTGCCGCACAGATCGAGCTGATTCATCTTCGTGTGACTGAACCCATCCTGCTTGAACTGCCCCATGCCGAACCATTCGGGGTTGAGCACGATCATGCCGCGCTTCACGAGATTGATGCAGCGAATCTGCTTGTAGTCCGCCGCCTTCCCCTGAGCATCATGCCCGTTGACGTTGAGCACGACGGGAACTTTGCCGTTGTCGGCCAGCTTTCCCGGGACGTACAGCAACGCCGGAATCCACATCCCCGGCAGGCACTCGTAACGCAGCTTCTTGACGATGTACCCCGGTCCGCACATCGGCTCGCCGACGTACTCGACGGCCAGCGGATGATCACGCCACTTCGCCGCCTCACCGCGAAACACGACGTTGTCGAGCACCTCCTTGCGCCACTTGGCCGCG
>JAYVQJ010000041.1:0-12274 GCA_043777235.1 Planctomycetia bacterium | reverse complement strand
GCCGCGCGGCGCTAGCCCCGGTTAGACGGCATGAATTGGGGCTAGCGCCGCGCGGCTAATTTTTGGAATGCGGATCAGACGTTTGCCGAAGGATGTAGGACAGCCTTCCTAGGCCGTCGTGAAGTCACCTTGCCGCGACGGCCAAGAAAGGACGTTCCTACGACTGTGATTGATGTGCCGATCCGAAGCTCGATCACGAACCCTTCAAAAGGTGCAGATTTGCGATCGTGATGCCAGAGAGCATCGAGCCGATGATGCCGAGAAAACCTTGGTCGGTGCCGCAGAGAAACAGATTTTCGAGGTGCGTCGTGCCGGTCCGAATCTTATGCGGAGCTCCGTAAACCGCACCGTTGAGATGGCTGGTGAACTTCGTGATCGTCCGCGGCGTGAAGGCATCGGTGTCGATGACATGGCTGCGGAAGTCGGGCATGAATCGCAGAGCCGACTCGACGATGCGATTCGTCCAGAGTTCCTTCTCGGCGACGTACTGATCCTGCGGCAGGTTCATCCAATACTTCGGGTTCGCGAGCGCTGTGATACGGACTCGGCCTTCATCGAGCGGCGTGTCGTACTGAAAATTATTGGGCGAGCAGATGATCCCGCTGCGCAGGTCGATCGGCTCGGCCGGCGCGTCGTACACAAATCGCGGGTTGTCGTTGTAGAAGATGATCGTCTCGTTGTGCCCAATCTCCGATGGCATCACGTCGAGCGAGAAAATCGTCTCGACGAACGACACGGCTCCCGGTTGATACGGTGCTGGATCAGGCGGCGTGACGTCACACAGCCGCATCGTCTCGGCCGACCCGGCGCTCGACACGACGTGCTTAGCTTCGAGCACCTCGCCACTTTCCAGTTCGACGCCGGTCGTCTTTCCGTCCTTCGAGAGAATCCGTTTCACGCCGGAACGCAGTCGCAGTTCGCCTCCGAACTTGCGGTACTGTTGGATCATCTTCCGCATGATGAGCCGCACTCCCTCGTGCGGCCGAGCGAAGCCTTCCAGAAAGATCGCCTTGAACATGATCACGAACTGCGTGAAGTCCATGTCATGAGCGGTCGGGCTGCCGTAGAACATCAGCGGGCAGAAGATCATGTCCACCAGCAGCGGATCGGTGATCTCGCGACTGACGATCTCGCGGGCGGACGTCTCGCGATTGGCGAGGTTCAATTCGTCGTGCTCGGTGATCTGCTTCACGAGCCGCCGGAAGCCGTCGATTTGCGACGGAAAATGCTCGGCGACTTGCTGCTCGAAGACGGCGAACTCGTTCGTGAATCGCAGCGTGACACCGGGAAATGCGACGCTCGAACCGCATTGTGGTGTGAGATCAAAATCTTCCCAGCGCAGGCGGAGTTGGCGAAGAAGCTTGCTGAGCGGGCCGGTCTTCGTGCCGGGCTTGGCGTAGTTCGTAACGGCATGCAGACCGACGTCGTGGTCTCGTTTGCGGAGCCGATAAAACGAATTCAGCCCGCCGATCGTCGTGTGCTTTTCGACAATGCAAACGGGTCGCTCGTAGTAGGCCAGCCGAATCCCGGCCGCGAGTCCCGACAAGCCCGCCCCAATAATAATCGTGTCGTACATGCCGGCGAATTTAGCAGACGTCACCGAGCGACGGCAGTTCAACGCTCGGACAACTACGCGAACAACTCTCGCACCGGTTCGCCGTCGTCGGTGATCGGGACCGGGCGATTGCCGGAGAACAGCTCTTCGCGCGGATTAATGCCGAGGGCGCAGTGGATCGTCGCGTGCAAATCAGGGATCGACACCGGCCGCGAGACGATCTTCATGCCCAGTTCATCGGTCTCGCCGATCGTGACGCCGTTCTTCAAGCCGCCACCGGCCAACACGATGCTGAAACATTTGCCGTGATGACCACGTCCGCCGCCGCCATCGAATTGAGCCGGTCGGCCGAACTCGGTCGCGACCACGATCAGCGTCTTGTCGAGCAGCTTTTTGTGTTCCAGATCGTGTACCAGCGCGGCCAACGCTTGATCCAGTTCGGCGATCAGTTTGTGCTGATTCAAAATCCCATCGTTGTGAACGTCCCAGCCGGTGCCGTTGAGAAAGTTCAAGTTGTGTGAGACTTCAATGAACCGCACGCCTCCTTCGATGAGTCGTCTCGCAAGCAAACAGCGTTGCCCGAACTCGCCGCCGAATTCGTTTCGCAAATCGGCCGGCTCGTGATCGAGATCGAACAGTCGCATGAATTCCGGTCCTGCCAATTTCTGAGCCGCCGCGATCGCCGCGTCGTACTCGGCCGCGAAGCTTTCACCGCGATTGCGTCCTCGGAACTCATCACGCACCGCGTTGAGCAACTTCTCGCGCCGAGCCTGTCGTTCATCGCTGATCCCCACCGATCGCTTCAGCGCCGGCGGCCCGGACTTCGTGTCGGTCAAATGCACGTATCCGTACTTCGGTCCCAGGAATCCCGGTCCGCGCGTCACGTTCGGATATCCCATCAACACGTAAGCCGGCACTCCTTCTGTGATCGATCCGCGCTGATGCGCCACGATTGACCCAATTGACGGATAGATTTCCGTGCCTCCCGTTGGCCGCCCCGTATGCACTCGATTCGTCGCCGCCGCATGCTCGTCGATCACGTCATGATTGACCGTGCGAAGGAGATTAAACCGATCCAGAATCTTCGCGCACCGTGGCAAGTGCTCGCACACGCGCGTCCCGGAAATCGCCGTCTCAATCGAGTCGTAATAGCTCCCCGGCTTCTTCTCTTTCGGATCACCTTTGGTTTTTGGATCCCACGTATCGAGATGACCTTCACCTCCGCCCAGCCAGACGAACACGCAATGCTCGGCCTTGCCGCGTGGGAGTTCGGATCGCTTCTCATCGGCGAGAGCAATGCCCGCGACCGCAATGGCAGTCGAGGTCGCTAGAAAGTCACGTCGAGTTGGCATCTCGTTCTCCAAACTACGATTCGCGAGTTCGACTCACGAGTTCTCGATATGTGGCTCGCACCGATTTGTGCAAGTACCGAGCGAACCCGGAACCAAGTCGATTCGCAACGATCAATTCCACCACATCGGCAAAGTCCTTGTGAGTCCGTCGCACGCTCCCCGATCCGCACGCGAGCTTCACCTCAATGAGCCGAGCCAGAGACAACACGGGCAATCCTTCTTTCATCGCGACACACTTGGCCGAATCTGGATCGGGCAATCGAATCTCGCTCCCCTTGCCGGCTCGATCACCGGCAAGCAGCAATTGCACCGGGATTCCCGACTCCGAACGAAACTCCGCCTCACGAGCAACCCACTCGAAGCCCGCGTTTTCCAAAACCTTGCGTAATCGCTGACCGTCTTCGCCGCGTACCAACAGATCCAGATCGACCGTGTTGCGCGGATAGCCATGCAAACACACGGCGACTCCGCCAACAATCACATGAGGAATCTCCGCCTCCTCCAGTAGTTGATGGCAAGTCAGCGCGACCTCCCACAAGGTCTTGTTCTCAAGCATGGCATAGGTCCGGCTAGCAAGCATGATGGCAAATTTGATCAATTCAAAAGATGAAGTCTTCGCGGGCGGAAGCATACTCAAACCCAACTTACGGCACGATCAAAAACTCCGGGCTGTTGATCAGCGACCAGATCATGTCTTCCGCCCGTTCGCGCCAGTCGGCGTTGAGGCGGGAGGTCGTTGGGTCGCCAAACGAAAGTTCTTCGGCGAGGCGCTGTTTGCGGAGGTTGGCTTCGGGCTTCAGGTGGTTCGACCACGAGACGCCAGTTTGTCTCGGCGGTTGCGAGCGGCGATGCGGATGCTCGCCGGGGACGACGCGGGAATCGAAGCCGGTGCGCAATAGATCGCCGAAGATTGTTCGCTCGGCTTCGGTTGCAGGTCGCGTGAGGATGCGTTGGGTCACGGAGTCGATGAAGTCTTCCGGAGACTTCGCGGTCAGTGCGAGTTCAGTAAACGCGCTGTCGTCGGAGAGTTGCGAGATGCGTTTTGCGACGATGCCGTTGGCCAGTGTCGCCGGTTGCAACACGGTTGTTTCGTTTGAGCGAACCGTGACGGGATCGGGACGCGAGGTTCGCCAGCCGAACGATTCGAGGACATCGACGATCGTCTGTGCCGCTGGCAGCGACAGGGAAGGGCGATCGCGTTCGTTGGACATCGACGTGAATTGCCAAGCTCGACGCGCGGGGCCGAGGCCGATCGAGACGTCTTGCTTGCGAGCACCGTCAACATCGATGTTGATTTCCTCAACATTGAACGGCTTGCCGGCCGCGACGAACAGCGAGTCGATAAGTTGCTCGGCGCTCAGGCGGCGCGAACGTAGACCGGTCACTCCGTGACCGGAATCCGAGTCGCGGAGCGACTCGGCTACATTTTGATACGCCTGCGAGTTCAGGATCACTCGCATGAGACGCTTGACGTCATAGCCGTGTGAGACGAACTCGTGTTCTAGCCATTCGAGCAACTCGAGATTCGATGGCTTCGCCTTCTCCCAATCATCGACCGGTTCGACGATTCCTTTGCCGAACATCCGCGCCCAAACTCGGTTCACGATCACCTGAGCGAAACGGTGATTCTCCGGCGACGTGATGAACGCCGCGAGTCGCTCGCGCGAGTCCTTCGGATTCCGCAGCAGCTCATCCGGCACGGCGGCGACGAGTTTTTCAAACGGCCAGTTGGCAACAACCGACTCACCTGGCTTGAGCGTGACTTTGACGAGCGGCTCGCGTCCGCGCACAGCGAAGGCTTCCAAATTCAGACTGCTGGTCTTCGGCACTTTCTCCGGTTCTCGCTTCAACAGCGCCGCGAGCGAAAACAAATCGCGCTGCAAGAAGTCGTGATACGGCGCGTCGTGGCAGCGAGCACACTTCATCTCCAAGCCAAGAAACGCTTGTCCGATGACATGTGCCTTCGCGGCCATCGGCACGTCGTTCTGACTGGCGACCGAGAAGCCACCCGGCCCGCCGTAGCGGACGCTCCCTTCCATCAGGATCAGCTCGGTCGCGAATTGATCGAACGGCTTGTTGTCGAGAAAGCTCTCGTGAATCCACCAACGGAACGGGCCAGTGTTGTTCAACGTTGGGTTGAGGATGTTCGGGTTCTCCGCCAGGACATCCTGCCAATAGCCGACCCAATGATCGGCGTAGCCCGGCTCAGCGAGCAGCTTGTCGATGATCGCCTCGCGGCGTGTTGCTTCCGGTTGAGCGAAGAAAAACTTGATGTGCTCGGCCGTCGGGATCGTGCCAATTGTGTCGAGTGAAACTCGGCGGAGGAATGACCAGTCGTCGGCTTGTAGCCCAGTCGCTCCGCGACCGGGATTCGTGACGCGATCAAACGTCGAACCGCGATCGGAATTCGAGTCGCGGAGCGACTCGACTACGTTTCTCGCGTACTCGTGCCGCCGATTCCAGAACGCGGCCCAATCACGACTGGCTTCGCGACGGCGTTGTTGATTGACTGCGATCAATTCGTCGCGGCGTCGAGCGACAAAATCAGTCCAGGCATCTTCGGTCAACGCGAACGGTTTCGTTTGATGCAGCACCGCGAACGAATCACTGTCGGGGGCGGCCAGCGCGACGAGCGTCTCTCCCAACTCTGGCCGAACTCCTTTGCCGCCGAGGAAGACTTCCCACGTCAACCGATGTCGGCCGCCGCCTGATTGGAACAACGCGATCGCGTCCTGATCGCCGGGCCGCAACGCTCGATGTCCCAGAGCGGGCACGCGATCCAAGCCCCAGACCTCTTCATGTCCGTCACCTCGAAACTTCGGAAACGGAACTTCAACAGCGAGCTTCCCATCGACGAACAACCGCGACGCACTGCGGCTGCGAAGCAAGAAACGACTCTCTCCCTTAGGCAGTTCGACATCACCGGTGACTCGCACGATGAACGGGTTCGAGCGATCGGCTCGCACACCCAACGGCGAGTACTTGTGCGCAACCTCAACCAGCGCGAACGCCGATTCGGTGTAACGCTCAGCCGGTTCGGGAGCGATGAAGTCCCAACTGAGTTTGTCTGGTATCCCTTCCATGACTTCGACGAGCACGCCCTCCTTCGGCGGATCAATCGTTGTGACATACGGCTTCGGTTGCAGGACTTGATACCGCGTTGCGATTCGCTCGGCCGGTAGCGCTGTCCGATAGATCGCGACCTCGTCGATCGAGCCGTGAAAGCTGTTGCCGGAATTCAATCCGAGTGCTGAGCCGATCCAGAGTTCATCGTCATCGACCACAGGTGCTTCGGTCGATGCTCCGCCGAAATCCCAATCGCCAACGAGCGGCTGGCCGTCGATGTAACCGCGAATCGACTCCGGTTTGCCAAACGTGTAGCTGGTCGCGACGTGATGCCATCCGGTCTCAATGTCGAAGCCCATCTTCGACGTCCAGCGGTGATAGTCGTCGGAGTTCCCTTTGCGGTTGTCCTCGCTGCGGAACAAGAACGTGACGCAGGCCTCTCCCTTCTTGCCCGCCAACCGCAGCGCGTAATTCTGATTGTCCTCCGCGACTCCCGCGTTTTTCGTGCGGCCTTTGCCGACAACATACATCTGCTGCCCGTCGCCGAGCTTCTTCACCAGTACCCACGCTTCCAGCGTGATCGAATCGCCCAATCCAAAATCCAACAGACTCTTCTCCCCCGGATCGGCGACCTTGATGACGGCCGGAGACTCAAACACCGCCGCCTGATTGTCCGCCTCGAAGTTCAAGAACTTCGGTGGCCGCGGCCCGATTTGATCCGCGCGGACATAGCCCTTCGAAGTCGCACTCGCGTCGTTCAAGTTGTCTTCGTCAAACAACCGCGATGGCACACCCCGACCGATGACGCCGTGACCAAGCGATTTCGGATGCACCTCAAAGAGATTGTCATCGAGCCGCCAGTAGGCAACGGGTCGATCGGCTAAGACCGACTCGGCGTACGGCGTATTCGGTGTCTCGGCAACGCAGAGTCCAGGTAAAGCCAGCAAAACCAATGAGTACAACCAACCGCGTCGCATCGGAAAACCTCGTTCGCCGAGTTTGGAGGATGGGCACTCCTGCCCGTCGCTAATCGGAGCAAAAACGGACGGGCAAGCGTGCCCATCCTCCAACAGCTACAGCTTCGCGTCGATGTTCACCCACGTCTTTTTCTCGAAAGATTCGAGCGTCGCGTCGGCAACCGCTTGAGCCAAGGCTCCGTGGTCGAAGCCGGGGACGCAGTCGCGGCCTTTGGTGATCGCGCTAACGAATTCCCAGACGAGGTCGTAACGAAAAACGGTGCTCGGCACGCCGTCGTTGGGATTGCGCGGGCTGCCGGGGATGACCAGGAACTCGCGCGGGACGGCTTGCTTCTGCATCGTGCCGCCGTGCTTGCCGATGACGATGTTGTTCGGGTCGGTGAGCTGGTACGCGGCCGAGCCTTCGCTGCCGTTGACCTCAGCCCATTCGTAGCCGAAGCCGTTGTTGTGATGCCCCTTCATCAGCGTGCTTCCTTCCCACACGCCGGTCGCACCGTTCTCGAACATCCCGATCAGCGACGACCAGTCATCGACCTCGGACGGAGCACACGCTTGGCCGTCGTTCGTTTTCTCTCGCTTGGCGAATTGAGCGACCGCTCCGCAGATCGTCTTGATCGGTCCCATCAGGTCCATCGAGAAGTCGATGCGGTGAATCGTCATGTCGAACAGATCGCCCGCTCCGGCGAGTTTCTTGTATTGCCGCCAGCCCCAACTCGTCTCCGGCCAATCGAGAAACCGCTGACTGCGGAAGTGCCGTGGCGTGCCGAGTGCTCCGCTCTTCACCAGATGCCGCACATAACGCATCGACGGAGCGAACCGGTACGTGAACGCCGTCATGTGCCGCAGGTTCTTGTCGCGAGCGGCTCGAAACATCTCGGCCGACTCGGAGAAGTTCAGCCCCAGCGGCTTCTCACACATGACATGCTTGCCGCCGGCGATGCAGGCCAACGCGATCGGTTTGTGAGTGAAATTTGGCGTGGCGATGATGACCGCGTCGATGCCCGGATCATTCGCGATCTCCTCGAACTGAGTCGTCTTCTTGGTCGGTCCCCAATCCGTCTGCCGCTGATTGAGCAGTTGCTCATTCGGATCGCAGACAGCGACCAACTCGCAGCGTTGGTCGAGCCGAATTCCGGGGACATGGTGATAATCGGAGACGGCACCCGCTCCGATGATAGCAATGCGAACTTTGGGCATGGTTGAGCAATGAGGGCTAAGGGTGAATGGAGACCGCAAACGAGGCGGAAGAATGAGGAAAAGCCTCGTTGATGGGAAGCGCCAGCCGAGCCACATCAACGTCAACTTGGCACGACACACTTGGACGTGTCTTAATTCAGTGTGGGCGAGTTTCGCCGAAACCCGCTCCCCGGCGTCGGCGACACCGGGCCACACAAACAAGGACACTACCACACACTTTCGAATGCGGGATATCAGCCTCGCATTGGATCGTGTCGCGATATCATCTCAACTCACAAAGCCACGCCTGACCGACGCTCAGACCGCTTTTCGGCCCCAAGGATCTCACGCGACATATCGAGGACGCCATGTTTGAAAAGAAACACGAACCGCTGCTACCTCGTGCAGCGTTCTTGTCTCGATTGGGTCGCAGTTTTGGTACGACATTGGTGATCGTCGCCTTGTCACTGCTGATTGGCAGTGCCGGCTATCACCACTTCGGCGAAATGTCCTGGATCGATGCTTTGTTGAACGCGGCCATGATCCTCACTGGAATGGGACCGGTTGACGCGATGACGACCACGGGAGGAAAGCTCTTCGCCACCTTCTACGCGCTCTACAGTGGAATCGCGTTCCTCACGATGATGGCAGTCGTCTTGGCTCCGCTGATTCACCGTTTGCTTCACAAGTTCCACTTGGATGACGAGGACCAGGAAGCCACATGATGAAACGTTGGACGATCAACGGCCCTACTTGGCCTGGAGGCCGGCCTTCGTGAGCAGTTCCTTCACGTCGTCTTCGTTGCCGAGCTTCTTCGCGATCGCCACCGCGACTTCACTGGCGTCTAATTTCAAATCGGGAACTTGCAGCATTTTGATGGCCATCTTGAGAGCTTCGATGCTCGGATGAAGCTTGAGCACATCCAGCACGAGCTTTTGTTCGGCCGTTTGCTTCGTGAGTTCAAACGCCTTTTGGCACATGTCGACTCGATCCGGCTCGGGCATTGGGAACCGTCTCGCGATCGCGATGTAGCCTTTCAACGAACGGACTCGGTATGCCGCAGTCGGTCCAGTCTTCGCGTAGTCGAGCAGAGTTGGCGCGGAATCAACGCCGTTCCACTTGCCGAGCAACTGACTGCCAGCATCTTGCATTTTCGGGTCGTTGCTCTTGGCCGCCGTCACGACCGTCTTCAAGGCCTTCTCGCCACCGACGTCGCTCAGAATTTGCAGCAGGACAGGTTTCGCAGCAGCGGGTGAGCGATCGAAGGCCGAGGTCAGCTCCGTCGCACACGCTTCGCGGTCTGGCATACGAATGCTGGCCGCTTTCAAGGCTTGCTGAGCGACTGCGGCATCGTCGGCGTTTTTCGGAGTGACGACCTGCGCGATCAACACATTCAAATCTTTGAGAGCGACGGTCTCACCCAATGCGATCAACGCGGCGCTGCGCACCGACTTGTCGGAATTTTGCAACGACTTGATGAGAACTGGCGTCGCATCGATGCGTCGTTGTCCGATGAGTTCGATCAGCAGCGTGTAACTTTTCCCTTTGGCGTTCGGAAGCTGTGCGGCGATTTGCGCGTCCACTTTTTCGCCCGGCAGATCGGCTAGAGTGGCCTTCGCAGCGAGTGCCAAGTCTTCGTCGGCATCGACGGCAATCTCAAGGAGAGTCGTCAGAGACGAAGCGTCACCAACTCGACTCAACGCGCTGATGGCCGCCAAGCGAACGGGCTTCTTTCCACTGGCTGCGGCTTTCGCGATCGCGGCGACGACGACTGTCGCTTTGCGGTCGGCCATCGCTTGAATGATCAACGCTCCGCGTTCGGGAGTCGCCTGGTCCAACTCAGCCGCGAGTGACTTGTCGATGTCCACACCCGGAAACTCACGAGCGGTGCTCAGTCCGAGATTGAAGAAAACTTTGTCGCTCGATCGCAACTGTTCAAGCAGCAGCGGAATCCCTTCAGCTTTGCGAGCGAGTATCGCACCGCGAGTCGCTTCGACGATCCGTTGCTTGGGGACTTCGGCTTTGCGGACTTCGTCGTAAATCGCGACCGCTTCGGCCGACTTACCAGCGGAATGCAATTGCTCGGCACACAAGACCAGTCCCTCGGCCACGGCCGAACGAACGGTTGGAGGTGCAGAGGCCAAAGATCCTTGCAGTGATTTCGTGGCACCGGCGTTTCCGATGTGTCCCAATGCGACAGCGGCTGCCGCCGCGATGTCCGCGTCTTTGTCTTGCAATCGAGCGGTCAGCAGTTCGACCGCGTTTGCATCTCGGCGGACACCGATCGAATTGATCGTGCCGACCAACAGTCGGCCTTCGAGTGACTCGCTGGCCTTCCGCAACGCCGCGTCGGACGCTTCACCCGGAATCGCTTCCAACGCGATGCGCGCCCACGAGGCCAACTGTGGATCGGGCAGCAGCTTTGCCAAGTCGGCAACGGATTCGCTCGAACCGTAAATGGCCAGCTTCTTGCAGGTGATCGCCTTCTCGGCCGACGGTGCATCCGAACGAAGCACGGCGAGCAATTCTTTTTCTTTGGCTTCATCAGCCCGCGCGGTTGCGGCGGAGACGACGAACAAAGCAGCGAGAGCAAGAGCAAAGACGGAGTGGAATGTTCGAGTGATATTCATGGTCGTAGTCCTAAGCGTTGAGGACGAAGTTGAAAGTAGGATGGCCACTCTTGGCCGTCGAACGAACGAAGAAGACGGGCAAGAGTGCCCATCCTCCAAAACTACAGTCGCCACGGTTCACGCAGCGCTTCGGAGCGCATGCGGTTGGCTTCGTCGTCGTTGATGAACTCGTTCTTCTTGTTGTCGTACTTGACGGTGCGTCCCAAGTAGAGCGCGATGTTGGCTCCGTGGCAGGCGATGTGCGCGTTCTGCGCGGCTTCGGCATTCCCCTTCGGCAGACCGCGAGTCTTTACGCAGTCGAGGAAGTCGCGGATGTGAAAAGTCGCCGGGTATTCGGCGATTTCCACGACGGTTCTGCCGGCGAGCAACGCCGGCGAACTCAACACGAGCTTGCCGCTGTCACCTGCTTCGACCCAGCCAGTCTCACCTTCGAATCGCACCGGGCAGGAACCAAGCGGAATCCAATCCTTCTCGCGGAAGATCAGCTCAATACCGCTGTCATACTTCGTGACCAAGTAGCCATCTTTCGGCGGGTTGTACTCGATCGGAGGGAGGCAATCTCCGACGGCCCATTGGCAGAGATCCACGCAGTGCGAACCCCATTCGAGCACGCCGCCTCCACCGAACGCACCGATGAAGCCTCCGCCCTTTTCAAAATGGAAACCATTGAGCAGCGCTTTATTGAACGGTCGCCATGCGGCCGGGCCGAGATAGGTGTCGAAGTCGACTTCTGCTTTATCCGGTTCCGGTTCGGGCGGCAGCCAGCCGCTCATAATGGACTGCATCCCTGCGGGGTGAGCAAAGACTTTTTTCATCTTGCCGAGCTTCCCGGTCCGAGCCAATTCGCAAGCGAATGCATAGTGCGGCAGGTTGCGTCGTTGAGTTCCCGCTTGAAAGACTCGGCCAGTGCGGCGGATCGTGTCGGCCAGGATCAAGCTTTGAGAGATGTTCTTCGAGCAAGGCTTCTCGCAATAAATGTCCTTGCCAGCTTTCGCGGCGGCGACCGACATCGTCGTGTGCCAGTTCGGGCCGGTCGCGATCAGCACCGCGTCGACGTCGTTGCGGTCGAGCAACTCGCGATAGTCGCGATACATGTCGCACTTTTCCGTGCCGTACTTCTCGTCGACCATTTTCTTGACCAACTTTCGGCGAACGTCCTTCACGTCGCACACGGCCACGAACTGCACATCGCTTTGCTTCAGAAATTCGCCGAGGTCGTACAGCCCTCGGCCCCCAATGCCGATGCCGCCGACGACGACTCGTTCGCTCGGAGCAACCGTGCCGTCCAGGCCCAAGGCGGAACTGGGAATGATCGTCGGTGCCATGATCGCGGCACCTGCCGCCGATAGGGCCGTCTTCAAAAACCGACGCCGATGAAGTTGCGTAACCTTCTTCGACATGACTGCTCTCCTGAGTTGTGTGGATCACCAATGTGCCACCAGGGCACTTTGGTTTGTGAGCTGATACGCCGACAGCGTAGTCCGATGGCATTCTTCTTTCCACAGACAGCGAGGCTGG
>JAYVQJ010000040.1:0-3137 GCA_043777235.1 Planctomycetia bacterium | reverse complement strand
GGCTTTGCCATCCGAGCTAACCCGAACGACGGACATGAGTAGCACGGATGGCAAAGCCGGGGCTCGGATGAAGGCGATCCGATCGAGCCACGCAACACTTTCCTCAAGTCATTCCAGGTCAAACCACACTCGCGCGAGAGAATAAATTCGATATCTGGATCGTCGTCTTGCCCGCCGGTTCGTTGCGAACCATACGAAGTGAAGACCACTGCGTTTTCTTCAAGATTCTTGCCGATCCGTAGTTAGGCTCGTTAGGCTGCTGGCCGGTTTTCCCCGCCAGTGACCCCGCCCGATCGAAACCATTCCGTCCAAAATAGGTAGCCATCATCGCTCCGCGTGATGAGCCGAATTACCGAACCGCGTTGAATGCGCGTTCGGCTCGTCACGCGGAGCGATGACGGCTACGTTGAGTGCTCTCGGCCAGCGACACAGTGCGATCCGGTTTGCTTGGCTGATTCGATAGCTTCCGAAAACTCTGGCTGATTGATCCGAGACTTCCTCCTCATTCACAAAAGGATGACGCCATGACCTCGACCAAAGACATCGTGACCTGGGCCGAAGACCCCGCTCATTTCGCCAAGCCGGGCCGCCGCGACTTCCTGCGAGTCGGCGTGTGCGGAGCACTGGGGCTGACTCTGGGAGATTTCTTCCGACTGAAAGCTCAGGCCGAGCAGAAGTTCTACGAGAGCAAAGAAGGCGTCGCGAAGGGCGTAATTCAGATCGTTTTACCCGGGGGAATGGCTCATCAAGAATCGTGGGATCCAAAACCGGAAGCTCCGCTGGAGTATCGCGGACCGTTCGGCGTCGCGAAGACGAACGTCCGCGGCGTCGTGCTGAACGAGAACTTTGCCAACTGCGCGAAGATCGCCGACAAGATGACGATCATCCGCTCGATCGCTGGCAAAGAGGCCGATCACGGCCGAGCCAGCTACGCGATGTTCACCGGCTATCGCAAGAGTCCCGCCATCGAGCATCCCGCAATCGGTTCGGTCGTCTCGCACGAACTCGGCTCGAAGCAAAACCTGCCTCCGTACGTCGCCGTCCCGAACGCGACTGAGTACGCCGGCACTGGTTACCTCGGCTCGCAATTCGGCCCGTTCGGCATCGGCAGCGATCCGGGTCGGCAGGGTTACCAAGTCAAAGACTTGATGCTCCCGGCTGGCGTCGATGATTACCGCTTCTACAAACGACAGCGCATTCGCCAGACGGTTGACGAACATTTTCGTCGGATCGCCAGCAAGGCCGAGGCGCTCGGCGCGATGGACAAGTTCTACGAAGCCGCGTACGCGATGATCTCTTCGCCGGCCGCTCGTGAAGCGTTCGACATCTCGAAAGAGTCCGAAGCGACGAAGAACAAGTACGGCAACAACGAAGCCGGGATGCGATTCCTGCTCGCTCGCCGATTGATCGAAGCGGGTGTCCGATTCACGACCGTCAGCTACGGCGGCTGGGATCATCACGCCGGCATCGAGAACGCGATGCGCCGTCAAGCCCCGACGCTCGATCAAGCTCTCGCTGGTCTGATCAGCGATCTCGACGAACGCGGGATGCTCGACAGCACGCTGGTGCTCGTCACCAGCGAGTTCGGCCGCACTCCGAAGATCAACGCCACCGCCGGCCGCGATCACTTCCCGCGAGTCTATTCCGTCGCAATGGCCGGTGGCGGTCTCCAACGCGGTCTCGTTTATGGCTCGTCGAACAGCACTGCCAGCGAACCGGAAGAGAACCCCGTCCGCATCGAAGACGTGCTCACGACGGTCTACCAACAAATCGGCATCAACGCCGACAAGGAGCTGATGGCTCCCGGTGCTCGCCCGATCGAAATCATCGACGGCGGCGAAGTGATCAAGGAATTAGTCAGCTAATCATCGACAACGTTTCTGACGCAAAGTCGCAGAGACGCCAAGCAACGCAAAGGTCCGAGCAAACGGCTCACAGGAATCCTTTGCGAGACTTTGCGACTTCGCAGCTTTGCGTCAGATGCTTTTCGCCTGTGTCTCATTGGCTTCGACTGAAGGATCTCGCCATGCGAAAGATTTCTTACTTGGCCACTCTGATCGTTCTGGCTTCCGCAATCGTTGCCGAAGCCGGAACTCCGCGACTCGCTCGCATTGTTCCGCCCGGAGGCCAGCGGGGCACGACGGTCGAGGTGATGTTCCAAGGCCGGTATCTCGAAAAACCGGAAGAGGTCTTGGTCTATGAACCGGGCATCACGGTCGAGTCGGTTGAACTTGTCGAAGGCAACGTCGAGTTTCGTGGCTATCGCGGCCGAGTCGAATCCGGGGCCGGCGTCCGCGTGAAATTGAAGATCGCGGACGATTGCCCGCTCGGCGTGCATGGAATGCGTCTGCGGACGGCAGCGGGAATCAGTGAGTATCAGCGCTTCGCCGTCGGGCCGTTCGCAACGATTGAAGAAGACGAACGAACTCAACAAGCCCGTAATGACAAGCGTGAGACGGCTCAGGCTGTGCCGCTGAATAGTTCGGTGCTCGGCCGAATGCTTGATCCGACCGACGTGGATCTCTTCCGCATCGAAGCCAAACAAGGCCAGCGGCTCTCGGCCGAGATCGAGGCGGTGCGGCTCGGAGTCGATCAAGGCATTCCGGATTTGCACTTGTCGGTGCTGGATGCCGACGGCAAGCGGTTGATCGCGGCGGATGATTCCGCACTGTTCCTGCAAGATCCAATTGTGTCGCTGATCGCACCGAAGGACGGGGCATACTTCGTCGAAGTCCGGCATGCGACCTTCTCGGCGAACGGTGATGTTTATCGTCTGCACGTCGGCACGTTCGCTCGGCCGACAGGGCTGTACCCGGCTGGCGGATCGGCTGGCAAAGATTTGACCGTCCGTGTGATTGGCGATCCGAAAGGGGACTGGTCGCAGACGGTGACGTTACCGGCGACTCAAATCTCTAGCGACTTCCGCTTCGTCGCAGTCGATGCTGAATCGAATGTCCCCGCGCCGACACCGAACACATTGCGAGTTTCTCCGTTTGACAACGTGCTCGAAGCTGAGCCGAATGATTCGGAGGAGTTCGTAGTTCCGCCTTCAGGCGGTCAGAACGAACCGCCTAAAGGCGGAACTACGAACACGGCCGCGAGTCTGCCGATCGCGTTCAACGGCATCATCGACAAGC
>JAYVQJ010000039.1:0-3138 GCA_043777235.1 Planctomycetia bacterium | reverse complement strand
CTTCGCCTGGTCGGAGAGACGAATCTGTTTGATGCTCATGCTGGCACCTCGTCCGCGAGTTCCGGTTCCCAGAAATAGCCTTCCTCTGGCCGCGTCTCGCGAGTCTGTTCGTCGTACCGTAGGTGGTGTGCGCGGGAGATGTGCGGCAGCAGAGCGTGGAAGTAGTGCCGTTCGATTTCGGTATCCGTCGAAAGGATGATGACCTGATGGCTGGCGTTCGGAAAATAGCGTTCGACAAGCTGCTGCCGATGATTCGCGTCCAGTCGCGCCATCGGTGTGTCGATGATCGCCGGCAACGGACGACCCGCTGCCTGCGACAGTCCCCACAAGATCGAAATCGCGAAGATCTGCTTCTCACCTTCCGACAGCCGCTCCTTGGAGACAACGTGCCCGGTCTGATTCAACAGAGTCACGGAGAATGAATCAGGGTCGATCATGACTCGTTGCACCAACGTCTTCTTCCGCAGCAGAAATCGGAACGACTCGGTGACAAGCTGAGATAGCCGGCCGATCTTCGCCGCCGTCGCCCGCTTTAAGAACTCCTTCATCGTGTCGTGAGTCCGAACCAGCAGGCTCTTGATGCGAGTCTGCTCCTCCGTCCCGATCTGCTCATCAATCACTTTTCGTCGCAGCTTCTGGAACTGTTTGGTAAGTTCATCCCGTTCGTACCGCAGACCGGCGAGTTGCTTCTCCAAACGACTCGCCTGCTGATCCAGCCCGGCCAACTCGGCGGTAGCGGCTTTCAATTCGGTGGCGATGTCACGGATCGAATCGTCCTTCGGTGCGGCCGCGAGACTTCGCTCGACGTTCTCCAGCTCGTGTCGGCAGGACTCAAACCGATCGAGCAATCCGGCCGCTTCGTCAAGGCGATCGGCCAAGCCACGTTCCAATAGATGTGCGAGTTGTCGGCGTCCGGAGTCGGACAACTCTAGCCATTGTTCCATGCCTGATTGGCCAGCGTGCTCGGTTCGATTGGACTTCAAGAAGTCGCGGACACTCTTCACCGTCTCGGCTTTGACTCGTTCTCGTTTTAGCAGGCCGAGCAATTCCTCATCTCTGGCCGCAAGCAGTCGGACGATGACCTCCGCATCCGCAGCCTGACGCTCGCTGTCGGCCTGTTGTGCGATGTCTTCCAGCAAATCGCTGACGAGCGTCATTGGCAATTCCGTCGCGGACAAGGCGGCCAAACGCTCCTCGGACTCGCGAGCGGAGCTTTCGAGTTCGCCTCGTTTGCGTTGTCGTTCTTCGCGGCGTTCCCAATGCTTGCCGCCGCTGCGGGCGAATTGTTCCTCGGCCTCTTGAGCACGTCGCCGAGCCGCCAGCCGTGGGTTTTCCAAACTGCCAAGCTCTTGGACCAACTGGCCGATCTCCGTCTGCTTGGCCGTCAGTTCTGTTTCGAGCCGTTCCAACTCTTCGAGTTCCGGAGTCTTCTTTGCTCGCTTGGCTAATCGTCCTTCCAGAACCGAAGAATCGGCAACCAAGCGTTCCGCCAGATCCGGTCGGCGGCGCGTCGTGATCGCCTCGCCGAGCGCTTGCGTGCTGGTTTCGTCTTCCGCGAGAAACCGAATCTTCTCCGCATCAAAAAAACAAAGCTGCGCAATGCCGATCGGAATCATCTCATCGACTAGCTGATGCCAATTCTCGGAGAGCCACGCATCGGCTTTGCCGTCGCGGGAAACCTGAATACGTTCGCGAACGGTTTCGCTGCCGGACCACGAGCGGCAAACTTCGTAAACGTGATCCTCACCTTCGGAGTGATACTGGAACGAGAGCGTGATGGCCGCCCCTTCGTCCGGATCGGTCGCATGATTCACCGATTCGCGCAAAAACTGTTCATACGCCTTGTCGCCCCGCTTTGAACAGCGGGCACGTTTGCCGTACAGGACCAGTTGAATCGCATCGAGCAGCGTCGTCTTGCCGCCGCCGTTCATCCCGCCGAATAAGATGATCGGCCTGGCCCGCCCGCGTCGCTTGCTCGGCGCAAGATTGAGGACGTGCTCGCCACGGTACAGGCAGAAATTGTTCAACGTGAGTTCGCGCAGGATCATGGCACGAGCCCCGTTTCTTCCAACTCAATCACTTCCAGCTCGACAACTTCAAACAGCGACTTCTGTACGGTCGGAACGACTTCGCCATCAGCTTCTCGGCGGCGACGCTCTTCTTCTCGGCGGATCGCGAGCGCTTCTTGCTCATTATCGAACTGGCCAATTTTTAGCCGGTCCTCCAGCGCTTCGTAGATTCCGGCTCGGCGAGACATGCCACGGAATTTGCGCTCGGTATCGAGCAGTCCTGCTTGCAGTTCAAAGAACGCCTCGTCGTCGCCACACACGTCCCGAAGAATCTGCCAGTCATCGCCGCGTAGGGGACTATCATCGGCAGCCTCTGTTTCAAATTTCTCGGCAGTGGCTTCCTCGTAGATTCGCGGCAGGCTGTCGTCGAACTCGTGCTTCTCATACAGCCAGATGCGGCGAACCTCATGCAGTTCAGGCAACGAGATGAGTTCTAAGCCCGCGAACTCAGGCGGCCCCAAACGACGAGCCAGACTTTGAGCCTCCAGCACACGCCGCAACCAATGCTCGCGATATTTCTTCGTGTATGGCCCGCGAATGATTTCCTGGTTGTTCGGGTCTTTGCCAAACAGATCGACGTGACCGTGCATCCGCCGGTAATCGCGGCGAGACCGTTCCTGCGAAAAGTCACCCAGTTCGTTCCGCAGTTCCAGCAGCGGAGTCATCCAAACTTTCTCGTCATCGTTCTTGATCATCGCTTCCATCGAACGGTCTTTGTCCACGACCGTGCAGACCCAGCAACCGAACCGGCTCGTGCCGCAGCTCGGAGTCGTCGAATCCACCACCAGTGGGCATTCCCCATCGGCCGACGCTCCCTGATACATCCCCAGCAGCGACTTGTTGGTGTGCCCCCACGGATTCTTGACCTGCATGAGAAACAGCCACACGTCGTCGTTCGTCCAATCTTCGACCGGCGTGTAGACAAGCGAATTCGGCAGGCTGGCGTTGGGCGTCAGCCGATCGCGCACCTTCTTGGCTTCATGCTTGAGCATGTTCCGTTCGCGCCGTTGGCTCTCGGCCTTGCGCGTACCGAGCACGAGAATCGCCTCGCCACTCTCGCGGACCACAT
>JAYVQJ010000038.1:0-12317 GCA_043777235.1 Planctomycetia bacterium | reverse complement strand
GGAAGTATCGCCATGAAACGCCGAAGCTGCGGTTGGGATTTCAACTTCCTAACGCAAGTCCTTGTCGGAGAGCCACATTAGTGACCGCTGGCCCTGGGAGAATTCGCGCACCGTGTTGACGCTTCCGTTCGAGATTGCGGAATAACTGTGACTTCTAACAATTGAGGAACTGTGATATGCGGCGATGGGCAAAGTTAAGCGTGATGTGTTTGGCGCTGGCGGGTCCGGCATTTGTTTGGGCTGACGCGACTGATGATCTGGTCCAGCAGATCGTCAGGCTGTTGGGCAACCCCGATCGCGAATTTCGTGCGGCGGGCCTCGAAGCCGTTCGCAACAGTGCGAAGGGAGCCGCTCACACTCAGACGTTCGCGGCTCAGTTGCCGAAGCTCGACACGTCGTCTCAGGCCGCGCTGATCACCGCTCTTGGAGATCGCGGCGATGTGGCCGCTCGACCGGCGGTCATCGAGCAACTCACCAACAAAGATGAAGAGGTCCGCGTGTCGGCGCTGGCGGCACTCAGCAGTTTCGGCGATCCGTCCGATGTGCCGACATTGATCAAGGCGCTGTCGTCGAATTCCGGAACCGAGCAACAAGAAGCTCGCGGAGCGTTGATCCGAATGCGGAGTGCGACTGTCGCCAAGAGAATCGCTGCCGAATCGAAGTCGGCGGCTCCGCCAGTACGCGGCAAGCTGATTGAGATCCTGGCGGCTCGCCGAGCGGCCGGAGAACTCCCGACGATCATCGCGGCAACAACGGATGACGACGGCGGTGTCCGCACGGCCGCAATGAACGCTCTCGGTCAAATCGGCAAGCCCGATCAACTGGCGGCGATGTTGCCCGGCGTGTTGAAAGCGGCTCGCGGCGGCGAGCGCGACAATGCCGAGCGGAACGTCACCGAAGTCTGCAAGCGGATCGACAACGAAGATCAACGCGGCACGCTGATTATCGAGGCTCTGAAAAAAGTGGACCCGGCCGATCGTGACGAATTGC
This sequence comes from Planctomycetia bacterium, assembly GCA_043777235.1. Lineage (GTDB taxonomy): Bacteria > Planctomycetota > Planctomycetia > Planctomycetales > Planctomycetaceae > SXKJ01. The sequence goes on along the minus strand of JAYVQJ010000038.1, from coordinate 11,327 downwards.
TTCCGCTCGTCGGACGTGTCGGCGGCCGGAAGCTGATCGACTTCGTGGGTGACATTGCGTCGGAGCAAGATCCGACGCGCAGAAAATTCGGGATCAATGCTCTCAGCAATTGGCCCGATGCGAGCGTGGCCGACAAGCTGTTGGAAATCGCCAACAAGACCACCGATGCCGCCGAGCGGAACCAAGCGTTTCAAGGCTATGTGAAAATCGCCGCGACGCGAGACAATCGCAACGACAAGCAGCGACTCGAACGCATGATGCAAGCCATGAAAGCCGCTCGCACGCCGGACGAACGACTGCTGGTCATCAATCGAACCCGAACTGCCTATGCCGTCGAGTCAGTGCGATTCGTGCTCCCGTACCTTGAGCAGCCGGAGTTCGCTCAGCTCACCTGCGAAACGATCGTCGAGATCGCTCACCACCGCGAAGTGCGCGATCCGAACAAGGCCGAGTTCGACAAAGTGCTCGACAAGGTAATCGCCACGACGAAAGACCCGGTCGTTGTCGATCGTGCCCAGCGGTACAAGCGGGGCGAAACCTGGGAACGACCGAAGAAGTAGAAATGCTCGCGGTCCACGTCGGCTTGATCTACTTTGCTTGTTGCTTCTCTCGCGCGGAGCGGAATTCGTCGCCGACGTTCCAAGTTGGCAATTGGTCGGTGTTGGCAACGTCGCGGGCGACGTCGAGGATGAACTGAGCCAACACGACGAACCCGGAGAAATCCCATTCCGGATGGAATTCATCCTGCGGCGAGTGATACGCCTTGTCATTGAATTCCTTGTGAGCGTTGGTCGCGAAGTCCTGCGGCTTGCCCGTGATCTTCATTCCCGATGCGACGGAAAACGCGGGGACGCCCGACTGAGCCATCGAGAAATGGTCCGAGCGGTAGAAGATTCCAAGGTGCGCTCGCTGGTCTGTCTCGATCTCCAGGCGATTCTTTTCTGCCGCTGCTTTGACCGTTGGCCAGACCGTCGTTCGGTCGGCTCCTGTGACGACGACCGATTCCGGGACGCCGAGCGGCAGGATCATGTCGACGTTGAGATTGAGCGCTGTCTTGCTCAGCGGGACGAGCGGATTCCGAGCGTAAAACCTCGAACCGAGCAGCCCCTTCTCTTCCGCAGTGACGGCCAGAAAAATGGCGGATCGTTTGGGCTTCGGTGACTGACTCGACCACGCACGAGCAAGCTCCAGCAAGAGGCCGCAGCCCGTGGCGTTGTCCGCCGCGCCATTATAGATCGAATCGCCAAGGACCGGCCGGCCAATGCCGAGATGATCCCAGTGCGCCGTGAAAACGATCGCCTCGGATTTCAACGTCGCATCGCTCCCTTCCACCAGACCGACGACGTTGTGACTGACGAAGTTCTCGATGCGGATCGGGATGTTTCCTTTCAAGTTCACACCCAGCGAGTAGGGCTTGAACCCTTTCGTGTCCGCCTCGCGCAAGGCGTCATCCACGTTGCGTCCCGACAACCCCAAAAGCTTCTCACCCGCGGCACGAGAGAGCCAACCAGCGAAAGCCAGCACGGGTTGCCCCGGCTCTCGCTTGAGCTGCGCACTTTCCAGTCGCCGCACGACCGAATACGGATAACCCGCCGTCTCATTCGTATGAATGATGAAACAAGCCTTCGCTCCTCGCCGAGCAGCCTCCTCAAATTTGTACGTCCAGCGCCCGTAGTACGTCAGCGTCGTGCCTCCGAAGAATTTGGGATCGCTCGACGGGGGCTCGTTCGTGAAGAGGACGACGATCTTGCCCGTCACGTCGACACCCTGATAATCGTCCCATCCAAATTCCGGCGCGGTGATGCCGTGTCCCAGGAAGACCGCCTCTGCGTCGAACTCCTCGACGCCCGTTTGCGTCTGACTCACGCCAGCAAAGCCCTCCTCGCAAACGATGTCGAGTGTGGTTCCTGACTTCACCGCTTGGAGCGTCGACTTTGGACTCGTGACGACACGCACGAGCGGCACTGGTTGGAAGTACGAATTGCCTTCGCCGATCGGCTTGAGGCCCGCCTTTTCAAACTCATCCGAGAGGTATTCCGTCGTGAGAATCTCGCCGTTGGTCCCAGGCTCGCGACCTTCCAGCTTGTCGCTGGCCAGATGTGCAACCGCAGCCTTGATCCGGTCTGCGGAAATGTCACCCGCGAGAGATGCAGGCATGAAGGGCAAGGCCAGGAACAGCGGAAGAAATCTGTACGCCACGGGGATTTCCTAATCGAGAGTTCAAGACGGTGAGAGGGGATTATTCACGTTGATATTCAAGCCTGAAGCGCAAGCGAAGCGGACGAACGGGCAAACTTCGCTTGCGCTTCAGGCTTCAATTTAGCGCGCTGCTCGACACGGGGCAGCCTCATGAATAATTCGAGTGAGTTGGCAGCGGGCATTACTTCTTCAAATAGTTGTCGCGTATTTCGCGCAGTTGTTTCCAAATCGCCGTGTCCCGTGCCTGAGGGGAGACACAGGCGAAAATGACATTGCGGTCGCCCTTGGCCCAAGTCCAAATCTCGAGGTTCAGCTTCTGTGGCTTCTTCGTGGCGAACGGTTCCACCCAATTCAGAGTGCTGATGTATTGTGTCAACGTCGTTGTATTCTGTTCGTCCAAGGCAGGCTTCGCGTCAGATTTCACTCGCTGCAGTTCCAGCGTGAATTCCAACGGATCGACGTCGGGGAGCTTCCCGTTCAAAACGGACTTGCACAGCCCTCGGAAGTATTTCAGGAATTCCTCTTTGAGAACGGCCTCCGTCAGAACAGGCTTCGGCTGAACCTCAAATACAAAGGCATAGCTGAAGAATGAATCCGACTTGGGCTTCATCATTCCGGGTGCGAACCGAATATGCTCAGAACCTTTCAGCTTCATATCTGGAGCGAATCCCGGCGGAAGCTGAATGGTTTCCCCACCCCACCCTTCCGGGGCGTCGAGCTGAAAAGTGCCCGGCTCATCGGCAACCAAAACCGTCCCGCACATCAAAAGACTGAAGACAAAAATGCGAAGCATCGGAACCTCTCTTGTTGACCGAATGTTTTGGATTCCATCCGCGCGGCCGTCGCCGTTCGTGTCTTCAGAGACCGAAATGCGATCCTGCGGTGTGGAATCAGTTTGTGCTCAATCCGTGAAGAGAATCGTGGAGATTTTGTTCGTGCAACTCAATCCATATCCAACACATCGGCGTGAATGAAATTCGGATACAGTATTCATGATTCTGCTGCCGCCCGGTCCGAGAGTCAATTGACGTTCCGAACCGGGGTTAGCGCCCTGCGGCTCATGTTTCAAACCTGACCGTTTGGAGAATAAGTGCCATTGGCGTCAGCCCTCCGGCTCGCCGGTTTATTCATTGGATCGCCATGCCCCACTCCACACCGAAATTCCCCATCGAGACACAGCCCGAACGGCGAAACTCGATTTGGTTCGGCTTTCAAATCATGCTGAGGTTGGTCTTCGCATTGTGGTTTCGCTATCGAGCGCGCGGGCACGACAAGATCACGCATCGAGGCGGGATGCTGCTGATCATCAATCATCAAAGCTTCCTCGATCCGCTGCTCGTCGGACTGCCGCTGAATCGGCCGGTGAGCTACGTCGCTCGCGAGAGCCTGTTTCGAGTTCCGATCATCGGTTGGATCTTGCGACACACTTACGTTTTGCCAATCAATCGCGACGCGGCGGGAGCCAGTGTGCTGCGTGAGATGATTGCTCGCCTGAAGGCCGGCTTCTGGGTCGGCATCTTTCCGGAAGGAACGCGCAGCGCCGACGGCAGTCTTGGCGAAATCAAACCGGGATTCGTCGCGATGCTTCGCCGAACCGACGTTCCGGTTTGTCCCGTCGGCATCTCCGGAGCCGATCGCGCACTCGGTCGCAATCACAAGCTCCCGCACTTCTCGACCGTGCGAGTCGTCTTCGGCGAGCCGATCACCGCCGCACAAGTCGCCGAGACATTGAAGCTCGGCGAGGCTGCGTTGCTGGATTTGATCCGCGCTCGCTTGGAAGCCTGCATGACCGAAGCCGCCGATTGGCGAGAGCCACGCCGCGAAAGTAGACCGGTCACTCCGTGACCGGAATGTGCGAGTCACGGAGTGGCTCGTCTACTTTTTATCTCCGAAGCAATAGAGCCACTCCTGCCGTTTGCCCGCAGAGCGACTGGCCGTGCGAATGAAGAGTTGATTGCCGACAGCGGCGGGGCTGGGGAAGGCTTCCTCACCAAGTTGATTCTCTTCGACAAGCTCGAACTTTTCGGGATTCGGTTTGAAGACGTACCAAGTTCCGGCTTCGTTCGCCCAATAGATGTGGCCGCCAACAAGCACCGGCGAAGAACTGACCGGACCAGCGAGCCGCTGCTTCCACATTTCATTTCCGTCGCTGACTCGCCAGCAATACATCACGCCTCCGTCGGTGAGTGCGTAGACGTGTCCATTGTGAGTCAGCATGGATTGCTCGTAGCACTTCTGCCCGTTCTTCCACAGCACTTTGCCACTGCCGTCCGCTTTGACGGCGATCGTTTCAGCCTTGGGATAGCCACCGCTGGCGATGACGATGTCGCCGTCCCAGACCATCGTGCCACAGGTCGCGGACGTCGTGCCGGGAGCTGTCCAGAGTTCCTTACCGGTTGCTGGATCGTAGCTCGCAACTTGATCGGCTCCGCTGATCAGCAACTGATCTTGACCGGCGACATGAGCGAGAGCTGGCGTCGAAAACGTGATGCTGCTGGGGCGTTTCGTCCGCCAAAGCTGCTTGCCATTTTGACGATCGAGCGCCGTGATCGCGCTCTCGCCGTCGTATTCGGCCGAGACGATGACCGAACCTCGATACAAAACCGGTGACGGAGCGTAACCGTATTCATATCGCTTGGGATGGAACGGCCCGACCGTCTTCTGCCAGACCTGTTTTCCGCTCAGGTCGAGCGCCGTGCATTGCACGGTCTCGTGATGAAAGAACGTCGCGAACAGTTTTTCGCCGTCGCAAGCGACGGTCGGAGTCGCTTCGGTGTTCTTCGCGTGGTTCCTGCCAGGAAAGCCCCCCTTGCTCACGTCCTTCTTCCAAAGTTGCTTGCCGGTCTTGCGATCGAAGGCTACCACCGATTGGACCTTGGAACCCTCCTCGGCGGTCGCGAGGAAAATCTTCTCTGCGACGACAATCGGCGAAGAGTGTCCGCGTCCTGGAACAGGAACCTTCCAAACGACGTTTATGTTGTCGCCAAATTTCGTCGGTACGGATTGCTCGGCAGCGATTCCGTTGCGTGATGGACCTCGCCACCACGGCCAGTCGCGATCGGCCGAGAGCTTGGGAAAGTCGCCGATGCCGCGCTCGAAGTCAGCAGCTCGGCCGATGGCCACAAGTCCCAACAAACTCAAACAGACGGTCGTAATCCAAACGCGGAGGCTTGAAGCTGGCATGTCGTCGGATCCTTCAACGGAGTTCGGAAGTGGAACGAAGCACAAAGTTCGTCGCGCATCTCGCGACCAAATGCGGGGGCGGGAGTATATTCCTCGCCCCGCCGAAGTCACATTCAGACGTCGGTCCTGTGGTAGAAGCCGAGGCATGTGATGATTCGATCTGCTGGAGTCGTTTTGATTCTGATGTTGTCCGTTCTCTCCACGAGGGCTGACGAGCCGGATCGTCGGTTTCCGTTGTTCCAATATCTGACCGGACAACCGGCGGCGACGATGGTGACGTACACGCCATCGCAGTTGGACCCCCGGCAGGAGGTGAACCAGCGGCGACTCGCGACAAGTTCCATTCGTGCGGATTTAGTCGCACTGCGTCCGGCGTTTGATGGACTCGTCTTGTACGGCTATCACGAAGCTTGCACACCGAGGATCGTGGAACTCGCGAAGGAGTTGAAGTACCGCGCCATTCTCTTGGCCATCTGGGACACGAAGTCGGCCGCGGAAGTCGATGGCGTTGCCGAGTTGGCTCGGCTGTACGAGCCATCCGTGGCGATCGGCGTGCTCGTTGGCAACGAAGGGATCACGTTCAAACGCTACGAAGCGGATGACTTGATGATCGCGGCGGCTCGATTGCGACAGAAACTTCCGAAGTCGATTCCGATTGGTACCAGCGAGCCGCTCGTCGGCTATCAGCACGATTTCATCCGCAACTTCGGCGACTTTCTCGCTCCGAATATTCATCCGGTCTTCGATCGCTCGCAGTTGACGGCTGACGCTGCCGCAGCGTGGACTCGCGAGGAAGCACTGAAGCTCGCACGCGAAGCGAAGAAACCGGTGCTGCTCAAGGAGACTGGCTTCCCACACGACGGTCAGCCAGCGTATTCAACGGCGAGTCAGCAAGCCTACTGGTCGGCGTACACGAAACCGGGGCGAGTCGCTGGGAATCAAAATGCGTGGGTCTTTCATGGTGTCGCATTCGAGGCGTTCGATCTCCCTTGGAAGAGCGAAGAGTCCAAACTCACGATCGAAAAATCGTGGGGGCTGATGTCCCCGAAACGCGAACCGTATCCCGCCTTCGACGTCTGGCGCGACCTCGCTGGTAAGACGAAGTAATTACGGATCGCAGAAAATAGCCGCGCGGCTAATTCTTGGAATGCGTATCACCGGTTCGTGGGAGGGACTGCCGAAAGACCTACTAGCCGTGAATTGGAACAGCGACGAACCTGAGAAAAGCCTCTCGTTCTTCACAACGCGAGGCCATTCCCAAATTCTCGCCGACTATTACGACCATGCTCTCGAGAACATTACCAAGTGGCTCACCGCCGGACGCGAAACCAAATCGACCATCAGCGGAGCCATGTACACAACCTGGCAAAACAACTTCACTGACCTCGAAGCCTTCGCGAAGTACGCCTGGGGCGAGTGACCGTCGCTCTCAAGACACATCATTTCTCGTTGCGGCGGCGGGTCAGATCTTTCGAACCACGCCCATCACCATTCCGAGAATCTTGACGTTGTTGGTGAAGACAGACTTCTTAGGACCACTGATCGCATCCAAGCGGATTCGATCTCCATCTTGGAAGAATCGCTTGTAGTGCGTCTCTTTGTTATCGATGACTGCGATCACTCGGTCGCCGTCACGGTAAAACTGCTGCATGCGACAGAGCAAGAAATCTCCCTTGAGAATACTCTCGTCCGACATGGAATCGTCGGTCGCTCGGTAGCAGAAATGATCTCCGGAACCCAACAGGTCCATGAAGTCGATTTGCTCGCTGTCTTTGATTTCCTTCAACTTTGATCCCTGGCCAAATTGGCCACGGATGTCGATGGCTGTCTTTCGTTGCGGCTTGTCACACAACTGAATCGCGCGGGAAAGATTCGGCTCGCGGGTGATCAGCCCCTTTTTTTCGAGCGCCTTCAAATGGCACATGACGCCGTTGGGCGACTTGATTCCAAACTCATCACCGATCTCGCGAACCGTTGGGCCGTAGCCGCGGTTCATAATGTTGTCCTTGACGAACTCGTAGATTTCACGCTGTCTGGGAGTGAGATTTGAAGTCTTGGTCATCAAAACATGTGCCATTTGCAATTCCCCTTTGTGTGAGACGCGTCCCGAGAAAATGGTTCAGTTGAGCATGCCGCCGTGTCTCGGAACGCAACCATCAGGCGGGCAGGCGAAAAAATGTACCTCAATAGAACTATTGATATACGGGTGTTGCAAATTATCTTGGCAAGTCCGTCGAGGAAATTCCAGTCATCTTCCGGATTCACTTTGCGTGAGATCACCGATTTCGGACTGCCAGGTGCTCCTGAGCCCGATTGACGCGGTCGCTTGCAGCGGTCGTTTCACGAGAAGCTGCGGACGAATTCGCTTGAGAAATAGCAAGCGTGGCATCAATCTGCGGCACACTGTTGTCGCGGATTGCCGCGAGCCACAGCTCACAAGCGTCGGGCTAACCCGCGCGAGACACAGCTTCGGACTGATATTGATTCAGTTTGTTGTACAGTGTCTTGAGGGCGATTCCCAATTCGGCGGCCGTCTTCGGCTTGTCGCCTCCGTGTCGCGCGAGGGACGCCAAGATCAACTCTCGCTCCATCGCGTGAATTGTGGTGGGCTTCGCCGCAACGTCGGGAAGTTCCATTTCCGAAACCGGAAGCTCACGGCGGGGATTTGGAGTCTGCTGGGCACGAAGATTCCCGGGAAGATCGTCCGGGAAAATGGTTTGGCCATCGGAAAGGATGACGGCGTGCTCCAAGGCATTCGCCAGCTCGCGGACGTTGCCCGGCCAGTCGTACTGGGCCATGAGTTCGCAAGTTTCCTGTGAGAGCAGACCCTCTGGGACTCGCCGGCCTTTGAGATGCCGAGTCAGCAGGGCCTGAGCCAGTGCGGGAATATCTGCTTTGCGGTCGCGTAGCGCAGGCAATGGGACTTCAAACGTGTTGATGCGGAAGAAGAGGTCTTCGCGAAAGGATCCCTCGGCGATCATGTCGGCCAAAGGGCGGTTCGTCGCGCAGACGATGCGAACGTCGACATGAAAACTCTCGTTTTCACCGACGCGACGGACTTCGCCAGACTCCAGAAACCGCAGCAGTTTGACTTGCATGGCCTTATCGAGTTCCCCGAGTTCGTCGAGGAACAGCGTTCCGCCATCAGCGACTTCCAATAGCCCTTTGCGACTGACGTCGGCACCAGTGAACGCTCCTTTGCGATGTCCGAAAAGCTCGCTCTCAACCAATTGCTCTGGCAACGCGCCGCAGTTGACGGCGACGAACGGCATTCCGGATCGTGGACTGAGGTCGTGAATCCGCCGAGCAACCAATTCTTTGCCGGTTCCGGTTTCCCCCAGAATCAAAACGCTGGAATCGGTCGGCGCGATTCTGTCGACGAGCCGTTTGACTCGTTGCATGGAGGGAGAATCGCCGACCAATTCCGAGCCACCCTGGACCGCCTTCAGTGACTTCTCCAGGGCGATCGTCTTGTTCATGAGCGTGCGATGATCGGCAACGCGGAGCAACATGCCGTCGAGGTCGAACAGGCTGCACGGCTTCGGCAGAAAGTCGAAGACTTGCAATCGGAGAGCTTGAATGGCGGCGTCCATGCTGCCGTGAGCGGTGTGAATGATCGCGAGCGTGTCGGGAGCCAGCTCTTTCATTCGAGCCGCGACATCCCAGCCGGAGAGGCCGGGCATTTGCAGGTCAAGTATCGCGCAGTCGAACGATCGCTCGGAGAGTGCTTTCAACGCCGAGACGCCGTCTTCGCAAACGGTCACGTCATGTCCGCGAGCCGGTAGCTCGACGGCCATGATTTGGCGGATCAACGGTTCGTCATCGACGAACAACACACGCAACTTGCAGCACGAGGCAGCGCTCAAGGCTCGACTCCCGATTCCATTCGGCGAGGCTTCCCGCGAGGAGACGCGGGCAGCTTGTCTTCAGTCCGTTTTGACGTTCCGTGTCACGGAAGAGCAGGGTTGATAGCACATTGACGCAAGCCAGGCAACGGGGGATGTTGAGGCGAAATCACGCCACTTTTTGATGAGACGCGGCCGCGCGTGGCAGGCTCAATCGGAACGTGCTGCCCCGGCCAATTCCCGCGCTCGTGGCTGCGAGCCGACCGCCATGTTCGGTGACGATGCGATGGCAGATCGGCAAACCCAAACCGGTCCCTTGGCCAGTCGGTTTGGTCGTGTAGAACGGATCAAAGATCTTGCGAAGAACATCCGCCGACATGCCGCAGCCGGAGTCCTGGAATTCCAGCTCGATGTGATCGGTGAATTCTTTCAATCGAATTTCCAAGCGTCCAACAGCGACAGTCGGGACTTCAGACGCCTGAGCATCATCGGACGATTTCACGTTCGATGTCGACTGTCCCGAAAATCGCGGTCGGCGATCGACTTGGAGTGACGCGTCTTCAATGGCATCAACGGCATTCGCGACGAGATTCAGCACGACTTGCTTGATCTCGTTGCCGTTGATTTCCAGCACGCACGGTTCGGCGCGATTGAACACGATCTCGCATTGACGGTACTTGCTCATCGCGCGGACGAGTTGAATGACTTCGCGGATGACCTGTGTGAGATCCTGATTGGCTCGCAGTCCATCACCGCCACGAGCGAAGTCGAGCAGCTTGGCCGTGATCTGCTGACAGCGCGAGGATTCGGACTGAATCATCTTCAAATAGCTTTCGACCAGTGCCGCGTTCTGCGGTGAGAACTGGCCGAACAAGGCCGCAAAGCGAGTCAGCAGCGACTCGCTGGTCCAGCGAATCGCGGTCAGCGGGTTGTTAAGTTCGTGAGCAATCCCCGCCGACAGAAAGCCCAGACCGGCGAGCCGTTCTTGTCGAGTCAATTGTTCGGCAAGCTCTCGCGCGTCTCGCTCGAGTTTGTCGCGCGTTTCGACGAAGCGATCCGTCATGCGGTTGAACGAGTCGGCCAGTTCGGCGAATTCGTCACGTGTGTCGAGTTTGACGCGGTAGTCGAACTTTCCTTGAGCGACTCGATGGGTTCCTTCGAGCAGCTTCTTCCACGGTCGCGAAATCCAGCGGCGGCCGGCGAACAGGCCGAGGAATAACAACAGCACGACCAGCCCCGTCGATACCGAAACCCACCACAAGCTCGCGTGTAATGTCTGCCGCGAAGACTTCACCCGCTGCGGCAAGCTGGTGCCGAAGTCCGGGATGCCAGTCGCGATCGCCTGCAGGTCATTGACCTGCAAAAGCAGTGACATTTGGGTTTTCGCGGATTGCTGCGGATCGAGCAGCTTGCGTTGTTCGACTCGCAATTCTTTGAGTCGCTTGTCTATTTCCCAAAGCCGTTCCTCAGCTAACTCGCACGTCTTTGCGAAATCTGGCTGCGACGGGAGCTTGGCGAGTTTCTCCAAGGCTTCGCCATTACGAAGTTCGGCCTCGGCTAGTCGCTCGTCGAATTGCCACAACCGTTCCTGACGCCCGCGGTCATCATCGGGCAGCCTCGCTTGCAGCGGTTCCAACATTCGAGCAAACGCCTCAATCAGCTCACGCCGCTGCGGAACTCGGTTGAGGTTGCGATCCAGATCGTTGACGACGTCGCGGTACGACAGGATTGCCCACAGGCTGCTGATGGTCAGTGTGCCGACCATCGCCAGCACCAGTCCCACGCCAATCAGCAATTTGCCTTTGAGAGTAAACATTGAGATCGTCGATCCGTGACGAAAGGGGCCATCCACGCGCGGGAGTTGTAGCGAATGAGCATGTGCCGTTCGACGTCAACTCGCCGAATTGATCGCCAAATTGCGAGTCAACGCGATCGACTGCGCGAGGATGTTGCGTTCTGGAAACATCGACGAACCGGTCGCCCGCATTGAGACAGAGATTACTGTGTTGATTGTCTCTGGCTGCGGAAAAATCTGTTTGACCGCGACGAAACGTGTCCTAGATTCCTGGAGCCACGGAATTCAAACACGGTGTGTCAAGT
>JAYVQJ010000037.1:0-3144 GCA_043777235.1 Planctomycetia bacterium | reverse complement strand
GAGAAGAAACGCCGTGGATTTGTGAGTTTTTGCAGATCGCCATTTCCACGGGATACGCCGAAATCTGGAACTGTCGCAAAACATCGAGTTGAATCAGCGATGTCAAGATGGGCAATCCACCGTAACTCCTTGTCGCATATGCTCACACTTTTCGGATAGCCTCTTAGTTCGCTCCTCCGAAATTCAAACAGGAGCCAACCGTGACGCCGTCACGTCGGCACACGAACGCGGCGGACGATGTCGGTGATGATGTCCGTTTTCGTGACGCCGCCGTATTTGACTTGCGAGGTCAGGATGACTCGGTGAGCCAGCACGTAGGTGGCCAGCTCTTGGATGTCATCGGGCAAAACGTAATCGCGACCCTTCGTGAACGCGGCGGCCTGAGAAGCACGGAACAACATCAACGAACCGCGCGGGCTGACTCCAAGTTTGAGTCGCGGATCTTTGCGAGTCTCGTTCACGATCTCGACGAGATAACGAGCGACCGTTGGCTCGACCTTCACACGATGGACCTCGCGCTGCAATGCCACCAACTCGTCGCCGCCGAGCACCGGTTGCAGATGTTCCAGCGGATGATTCTGCTGCTGCGAATACAGGATGTTGACCTCGGTTTCCGGATCGGGATATCCGAGATCCAGCAACACTAAGAAGCGATCAAGCTGCGCTTCGGGCAACGGATATGTGCCGTGATACTCGACCGGATTCTGCGTCGCCAAAACCATGAACGGGTGCGGCAGAACATGACGTTCTCCTTCGATCGTTGCTTGCGATTCGCTCATCGCTTCCAGCAGCGCGGATTGCGTGCGCGGCGAAGCGCGGTTGATCTCGTCGGCCAGTAGCACATGGCAAAAGATCGGGCCGTTGCGGAAATGAAACGTGCCATCGTTCGGGTTGTAAATCGACGAACCCAGGATGTCCGCCGGCAGCAAGTCGGGCGTGAACTGGATGCGGTGAAACGTCAGGTCAACCGATCGAGCCAGTGCTTTGGCCAGCGTCGTCTTGCCGACCCCCGGCACGTCTTCCATCAACACCGAGCCGCCGGCCAGCAGTGCGATCGTCAAGATGTCCAAGCAATGCGGCTTCCCTTGAATGACCGTCGCGAGGTTCTGTTTGAGGCGATCCAGTTTTGAGTGAGCGTCAGCCAAATTGGTGTCGGTCATAGTGGGAAGGGCTTAAGAAAGAGAATTAAGAGCCGCTAGCAAAAGTAACCCGACGCGTGAGCGACAACCAAAAGTAACCCGACGCGTGAGCGAGGGTCGGATTCACACGGAAACGTTTCACTTCCTCGCTGACGCTTCGGGTTACTTTTCAAATTGCAATTCCGAACCGTCACATCGCCGCCGCCTGCTCGATCAGCTTCTGAGCTTCGGCCGCAGCCTCGGTGTCCGGGTGATCTTTCACGAGCTTTTCGAGCTGCTTGATTGCTCCCTTGCGAGCACTCGGTGAACGGGACGCCGCTTGGATCGCCGTGTCGAGTTGCTTCATTGCCGCTTGCTCTTCCTTGATCGCGTCGTCGGTAGTCAACTCTTTGATCTTGGCACTCACCTCGTTCGGAACGGCGAACCCTTTGAACTTTTGCGGGATCATCGAAAAGCGTTTGAAGGCGTCCCACTTCTTTTCGTCTTCGAGTGACTTCTTGGCGGCATCAACCTGCGCCGTGAGATCGTCGAGCACAAATTGATTGAGCTTCGTCGCGACCTCTTTGATTGCCCCCTTGCCGTTCAGGTTCTTCTTGAGCACCGCCGCCGCTTCGGGATATCTGCCGAACTCGATCGACATCCAAGCGGGGATCAACACTTGCGGGACATCTTTGGCTTCTAGCTCGACCTTCCATTTGGCGTCGCGCGACCCGTCGACGGCCGAGCCTTCGAGATTGTCGGCATCGGCGTTCTTAAATTTGCCGTCCGGCATCAGCAGCCGCGCCTGCTTGATGTTCTCCAACGAGATCATGAAATCGAATTGCTTCTCGAAGGAACGATCCGAATCGCAGATCACCGGCCACTTCACGTTGTGCTTGCGGAGATACGCCTCCAACTGCGGACGAGACGTTCCTGAGTTCACGCCGATGAACATGACTGGAGTGCCGTCGAACTTCCCCGCCTGAAACAACACTTTCTGCCAGGCGTCGGCACACTTCGGACAGGTCTCCTCGAAGAAGTAGAACACCGCCGCTTTGCCGGCGAGCATCTCAGTCGTCAGCGGCTGCGAGTTAATCCAGGCCACCGGATTGGTCGGCAACCTCGGAGTCGACTTCTTATCGGCCGCGTCTTGAGCCGAGCCGATCGCGGCGATCGACAGGATCAACGTCCAAATCAGACATGAGTTAAACAGCATTCGTCGCATGAGGGTCTCCGTCGTGAATTGAGTCACTGGATTATGGCCGCTGCGACCGGCGCACGAAACGGCTGGCTTGGGAATTCATTCGGACCCCCGCTACAAAGTCGAGCATGGCAACTTTTTTGAAAGATCATTGGGAGTTCTGGCGGCAATTCCGACAGCGGTTCGAGACCACCGGAGCCGTCGCTCCCAGTAGCCGCTTCCTTGCGCGCGCGATGACCGGCCCGATGAATCGCCGCGAACGCCCCGGCCGCATCCTGGAAATCGGCCCCGGCACCGGCGCGGTCACGCAACGAATCGTCCGCTTGCTGCGGCCAGAGGATCGCTTCGACCTCGTCGAATTGAACGAGACCTTCGCCGGTTTGCTGCGAGATCGCTTCGTCACCGATCCGATTTACAAAGCCGCCGCCGATCGCTCGCAGGTCCACGTCTGCCCGATTCAAGAATTCGCCGCGACGGAACCTTACGACATCATCATCAGTGGTCTGCCGCTGAATAACTTCCCCGCCGATTTGGTCCGTTCGATTTTCGAGACGTATTTCAAACTGCTCGCCCCCGGCGGCACGTTGAGTTATTTCGAGTACATGTATGTTCGCCCGCTGCGAAAGCTCGTCGCGAACAAAGCCGAGAAGGCGCGGCTCAATGAACTCGATCGCATCGCCGGTGACTACCTGTCGAAACATCGCATCGACCGCAGTTGGGTCTTCGTCAACATCCCACCCGCCTGGGTACAGCACCTACGAAAACCGTAGCCTGCGGAGATCAGACCTAGTGACGCTTTGCCTCTGACCTGTGAGCCGGCACGCG
>JAYVQJ010000036.1:0-12358 GCA_043777235.1 Planctomycetia bacterium | reverse complement strand
TTTCTTTCGACTCTTCATTTTGTATTTCTTCGCGTCCTTCGCGTCCTTCTGTTCAACGTCGTTTTTGAGGCGAGGATCAAAACATCCGTCACGGAATTTGAATCACGAGTAACACGTCGGTGCCAATTTCTGGCAGCACTTTGCTGTTGGTCTCCAGCTTGATGAGCGGTTCGTCTTTCATCGTGAGGTTCGTTTGAAAGACGGTCTCGTCCGTGACGGGGAAGATCGCGATCAGGGTGCCGGTGGCATCGGCGGCATAAATTGTTTCTGGCTTGGTGGGATCGGGCTGCTTGCTGATCGAGCCGGTGAAGGTCCACTTCAAATTGGGCATCGTCTTTCCGGTCTTGCGATCGACGAGAGCTTTCTCGATCGGCAGCCGTTTCGCGAGTCCGCCGGCTCCGGGAAGTTCGAGAAATATCTTGACTTCAGGACCAGCGGCTTCGGCACCTTCGCCTTTCGCGGGCTTACCCGGTTTGAGGCCGAGACTTTCGAGGGCCTTGTGGATGTCGCTCGGCTTGGCATCGAACGTGACGACGGTCTCGTGAGCCTTCTGCCCTTTCGGAGCGGCCAGCGAAGCGATGACCTCGATCGGATAAATCTCGGTGAGATTCGGCAGCTTCCGCGGCGCGATCTTGCAGGCGATCGTGACCGTCTTCTTTTCCTTGTCGATCTTGATCGCCTCTGCCGGCTTGTCCTGTGCAGCCAGCGGCACCGCCAGAATCACAGCTAGGCAAAACACACTTTGCACTTTGCACTTTGCACTCGGCACTTTGCACTCCCCCGAAGAGCGGGTGGAAATCCTTCGTCTCACGAACCACGCCATTATTTCTCTCCAATACAAACAACCGCAGTGCTGGCTTTGCCGCCCGCTTCCAACGCGCACGTCGCGACGAACAGTCGGCCTCCGGAAACGATTGGACCGCCGTAAACCATGCCGGGAGCTTTGACTGCGGGATCAGTTCCCAGAGAGAGCTTCCACCGCAGCGTTCCGTTCTGAAGTTGAATCGCTCGCACGACTGCTTTCAGGTCGGCGACGTAGACGGTGTCACCGGCGATGGCCGCGCTGGCGAAGAACGGAGCGCCGCCATCGAACGTCCATTTCTCGTCACCGCTGGCGAGATCGACCGCTCGGACTTTGCCGTCGGTCGCGGTGAAGACGGCGATTTGATCTTTGACCGCGATCGCCGAGACGATGCCAGCGGGAAACGCTTTCCGCCATTTCACCGCGCCGTCAGTGAGCGACACGGCGACGAATTCGCCCTGACCGCTCGCGGCGTCCTTCGGTTCCAATCGGACGCTGCTGCAACCGACGAGCACGACATCGCCGACAACCGTCGGACCAGCCCACGGATTGAACGTCAGCGGTGTCTTCCACAGCACGCTGCCATCGCTCAGCTTCACACAGCAGATGGCGCGTTCGCCGGTCTTCTCGGCGTCGAGGAACGCGGTCGCGACGAGCACTCGATCACCGGCAACAGCGACAGGCGCGTCGACGTGCCACTTGCCCACTCCCGCTTGCCACGCGAGCTTTGGGCGGGGTTTCGGCAGCGAGTCTTCGCTGGGAGCGATCGCGAAATCGGGATCGGTCTTCTTCTCTTGCTCGTACTTGGCGAGCAGTTCCTTCCACTTCTTATCGAGCGCGGCCTGAGCGGATGCGGCATCGACTTCCTTGCCGTCCAGTTCGAGCCTCGATGGATCGACGCACAAGACGCCAGCGTTGCCGCCACCGATCAACACTTTCCCGTTGACGATGGTTGGCGAACCTTCGAGATGCACCAACTGTCCCGGCACCGGCAGTTGCCACAGCGGCAAACCGGAATCGAGACGGACTCCGTGTAACGTGGCTCCGTCAGTTTGGTGCATGCCGTCGCCAAACACGACAACTCCGCCGGCCACAGCCGGGGCACACACGGTCGGCAGCTTGAGGTACGGCACCGACTTCGCCCATTTCACTCGTTGCTTCGCGACGGGATCGGTGCTCAACGCTTGGAACGTCGATGTGTTGAACGCGGCGAGCGCGGAGACGAATACGCTGTCCCCGGCTGCCACCGGTGCGGCGATGTAATGATCGCTCGACTTGTGAACCCACAGCACTTTGCCGGAGGTCGGTCCCGGTTGGTCGTCAACGCAGCCGGTGCGTGCGAGGTTGCCGCGGTTCGTTGGCCAATCGGCGGCGGATGTGATCGACGAAATTGTCAGCACGAGGAACGCGGCAACGACTTCGAGGGTTTGTCGGCGAACGCAGTGCAGAGTGAAGAGTGAAGAGTGCAAAGTGCAAAGTGAGAAGACAGACCAGCCAGGACGAGCGTCCGTCACTTTGCACTTTGCACTCTTCACTCGGCACTTTGCACTGCCCATTGCTTGCATCATCCATCGGCTCATGTTTGCGACAACCTTCGCTCGTTTCGCGAGTTCGTTATTTGGCACTCAACTGCCCGACCGCGACCGCAGCGGGGCGTCCCAGCAGCACCGTTGATTCTTGGCCTTCGTTGTTCAGCAGCAGGTCCATCGCTCCGTCGGTGTTGATGTCCACGGCGGCGAGTCCGCGCGTGTTGTAGATTTGTTGGGACAGGCCAACCTCGTCTGTCGCATCGACGAATTTGCCTTGGCCGGTGTTGCGGAAGTAGCGGTTTGAGCCTTTGAGGCAGCCGACGATCAAATCGACTTTGCCATCTTTGTTGAAGTCGACCGCCGCCGCGCTGACGGCTTGGCCGATTGGTTGAGCGATCGCGCCGCACTGAGCGGTGATGTCCACGAACCGACCGGCTCGGTTAGCGAAGAGCTTGCAGGCTCCGGTTTGCGGGACGAACAGATCGAGAGCTCCATCACCGTCGAGGTCCGCGAAGACGGGACGCACTTTGCCAGCTTGAAACTGCAACGCGGGATCTTTCGATTCGACGAAGCCTTGTGCGGTGCTGAGCGCGAGCAACCCGGTGCCGGCGCTGTAAAGAAAATCGGAGCGGCCGTCGCCGTTCACATCGGCGACGGTGAGATGATCTCCTTTGAGTTTGCCGCCGACTCCGTCAGGGCCGAGCTTGGCGGCGATCGTTGCGTCTTCGAATCCCGTGCCGGTGTTGCGGTACAGACGCAGGCCAACAAAACCGTTCGCGAGCAAGATGTCGGGGCGCTTGTCGCCGTCGAAGTCGATCCACGCGGCGGCGGTGACGTTGTAGTACGGCTCCTTCGGCAGAGTGGCGGTGTCGTCTTTGAACGCAGCACCTTGATTCGTCAGCAACTTCGGTCCCGTTGATGTCGCGAGCAGCAGATCGGGTTTGCCGTCAGCGTTGAAGTCGGCCCACTCGGCGGCGCGTGCTCCGCCGGCATGCGGCAGTGGAATCTCGCTGAGTGCCGGGCCATCCATTTTCAGGAGAGTGACTCGGCCTTGTCCGTAGAAGCAGAAGTCGGGCTTGCCGTTGCCATCGACATCGGCGACCGCGACTCCTTGAGCCTCCGGGCCGACGGAGGTGACTCCCGCGATATGCGTGAAGCCGGGCATGCCGGCGATCGAGCGGAAGTCGTCGCCGCCCCAGCCGGCGAAATCGCGCTGCGGGTTGTAGTCCTGCAACTTGAGGCTGACCTTCATCCGCTGAATTTTCGCAGTGCGAAGCTGCAAGGTCATCTTGTCGCCATCGACCATGCAGGGGACGACGACCTCTTGGCCCGCCAGCATCGACTGCACGATGCCGATCAGTTTGTCCGGCGTGCCGGCGTAGCTGCGGAGTAAGTACGGTTCGCCGTGGCTCATGTTCCACCACTCGCCACCGGCGTAGGCTTGATACCAATAATTGCCGATGCAGGTCTCGCTGGCTCCGCCGTTGTTGAAGAAGACAGCGGTCTTGCCCGGCTCGGCATATTCCATGATCGCTTTCCATTCGCGTTCATGGAACCCGGCGCGGGCGATGTTGTGCTTGACCGTCTCGCCGGGAAGTGTCCCCTTCAAGTCTTGGACCTTGCGGAACAGAATCAGGTTTTTCTCTTTATCGACCTTCTCGATCCGCAGGACCGAGATCGACGTGGCTTCCTGAACGACTCGCCCCAGCGTGTAGGCAATCTCGATGTAGGCCAACGCCGAGCGGACCCAACAGACGCCGCCGAGCAGAACGCTCAGCAGCAAGACAGTGACAGCGCGTCGCGTCCATTGAGTCTGCATGTCATCGCTCCCGTAACGTAAGAGGTTCGGATCGAAGTCGCAGTAGTGGAAACCGATCAGGGAGAGAGAGTGGTATCAGATCGGTCCAAAAAACTCAGGGGATCGGCAAAAAAACAGAATGAAGCTTCGGCTCAGACCCACGGGCTCCATCATTCTGTCCCCCTCATTCTGCTAAAATCCAATTGGCAGAATGATGGGGGCAGAATGATGTTTGAATCGTGCGTCGATCCGCACCGCGCCGGACAAACTTGACACATTCGCAACGAGTTCGCCGGATCGAGAAGCAAGCCGGGATCGCATCACTCGACGGCGTGTGACCCTGGAAATTCTGCCGCCGCCGACCACAATGCGTCCCTTCCCGCCGCGATCCGAGAGGCGTCAACACCCTTGATGCGAAATCTCTCGCTCGCCCAATCCTCAAGGAGTCCCGCCGATGAAAGTCTCTGTGATTGTTGTCGCTGCCGCTTGTCTGTTGTTTGGGTGGACGATTGACGGATCGGCTCAAGTACCGTCGAAACCCGGCGATTGGCCACAGTGGCGAGGACCGAATCGCGATGGCATCAGTCTCGATAAAGGCTTGCTCAAGGAATGGCCAGCCGAGGGGCCGAAGGTTGTCTGGCAGGTCGATTCGGTTGGCGTCGGCTATTCGTCGATCGCCGTGAAGGACGGGAAGATCTTCACGCTCGGAGACTTGGACGGCGTCGAGCACATCATCGCGCTCGATGCGAAGGACGGCAAAACACTCTGGGCCGTGCAGCCCGCGCCGGCGGTTTCACTGTTGGAGACTCGGATCGCCAACGACCTGAAGCAACTTGATCGCAACAACGACGGGACCGTCAGCGAAGTCGAGGCTCTCGGTCGCTTCGGCTGGGACTGGAACAAGTACGACAAGCTGAGCGGCGAGCCGATCGAAGCGATTGCCGAGCGACGATCGGCCGCGCTGCTGAAGGAACTCGACAAAGATGGCGACGATAAGCTCTCGTTCGCCGAAGCCGGGAATTTGCTGCGCGACACGTTTGATCGGATCGACGCGACGGACTCAACGGCCGATGCGGCGGCGCTCGCGAAGCAGCGGACGGCGGAGTATTTGAAGCAGCTCGACAAGGACGACGACGGAAAAATCTCGCGTAAGGAAGCGGGGGGCACGGCACTCGATCGACATTTCGGTCGGATCGATGTGCGCGATCCGGCGACGAACAAAGGAGACGATTTGCTCACGGCGGAAGAGATCGAAGCATCGCTGACGAAACACGAAGCGGGGCGCGACGGAGTGCTCACCGTTGAAGAGCTGCGGAAGTTTTACCTCGCCAACAAAGTCGCCGGTGACGGAGTTCTTGCCGCGACCGAACTGCGTGCGGCGATCGGCGGCTATCGCAACGGCATGGGTGACGGCCCGCGTGGAACTCCGACGGTGGATGGCGATCGGCTGTACGCCGAAGGTGGCAACGGCGATTTGGTTTGTCTCGAAGCCGCGACGGGCAAAACGATTTGGTACGTCAATCTGCGAACGGATTTTGGCGGCGGGACTCCTGGCTGGGGTTATTCCGAATCGCCGCTGATCGTCGATGATTTGGTCATCGTCACTCCGGGAGGCAAGGGCGGAACATTGATCGCGCTCAGCAAGCTCGACGGCACGGTTGTCTGGCAGAGCAAGGAAGTGACCGAGGGAGCGCATTACGCCTCGCCGGTTGTCGCTTCGATCAACGGCGAACGACAGATCGTGCAGTTCGCGAATCAAAGCGTGTTCGGCGTGTCGCTGGCGGAAGGGAAGCCAATCTGGCGTTACACCGCTCCGGCCAACGGCACGGCCAACTGCTGTGCGGCGATCGTTGAGGACAATTTTGTTTTCGCCTCGAGTTCTTACGGAGTCGGCGGCGGCTTGGCGAAGATCACCGGAGCTGGCAGCACTCAGGTCGCGGAAGAAGTTTACTTCGAGAAGAAAATGTCCTGCCATCACGGCGGCATCGTGAAGGTGGGCGACTACATGTACTCGGCCGGTGCCGGTCCATTGATCTGCATGGAGTTCAAGACCGGCAAGATCGCCTGGCAATCTCGCAGCGCGGGCAAAGGTTCGCTCTGCGTCGCCGATGAGATGCTTTACATCCTGGGCGAAGGCCACGAGGTCGCGCTGGCCGAGGTCACTCCCGAAGGCTATCGCGAACACGGCCGGTTCCAGATCAAAGGGCACGGCCGCCCCGCATGGGCTCACCTCATCGTGACCGGCGGCCGAATGTACGTTCGCGATCAGGAATCGCTGACCGCCTACGACGTGCAGGCGAAGTAGCGCGAGCCGATCGCTTAGTGAGCAATTGTGCCGAGAATTGCCAGGAGGCTGCGATGCCGAGTGCATTCCGATTGTTTGTGGCATTGATGCTGCTCGGTACGACGTCGCTACGAGCGGACGACTGGCCGGCTCTGCCGACGGAGAACGCCGCCGTCGAGATTCCGGCTCAGGAATGGCCGCTCCGTCCGGGTCCGCGTCGCGTGCGAGTGCTTGTGCATTTTCCCGGCGGGAAATTGGCGAACGTTGGTGAGCGAACCGGATTGATGCTGACTCTGCACAACTGGGGCGGGACCGATTGCGTCGGCACGGCCAGTCCGACGGTGCTGGCGGAGAAACTCAACGTCGTCACGCTGTGCGTGAACTATTTGCAGAGCGGTCCGAAGGATTCGATCGAAGGGCCGGAGCCGTATGACTTCGGTTACTTGCAAGCGCTCGACGCACTGCGAGCGTTGTGGTGGCTCGATCACGGACTGAAAACACGCGAGATTAAATTCGCCAGCGGCCGAGTCTTCGCTACCGGTGGCTCTGGCGGCGGCAACGTCACGCTGATGTGCAACAAGCTCGCGCCGCGGACGTTCGCGTGCGTCGTCGATCTCTGCGGTATGAAGAAGCTGTCCGACGACATCGCGTTCAAGTTGCCCGGCGGCAGTGATCTGGATGCTCGATACAACCGCGATCCAGCAAGTCCGAACTTTCTTTCTCTCGATCATCAAGAGCTGCGGTTCCTCGGCAACCCGGATCATCTGGCGACGATGAAGTCGCTCGGCTCGGCGACGCGGATCGTCACGGTTCACGGAGTCGATGACACGACCTGTCCGTATCCCGATGCCGTCGAGATGGCCGATTGGATGCAGCGTCGCGGACTGTTGGTCGAACCGCACTGGATCAAGAAGTCGGACCTCGACGGCAAAGTCTTCACCAGTTCCGGCCATGCGTTGGGGGATCGGACACAAATCGTTCTGCGAGTCGGCGGGACTTATCTGGCACCGGAGATGGGCAAAGGACTCGAACGATCAGGACCAAGCGACTTCGAGCGACGAGCAACATTGTGCTACCGCACGTCGAACGGTGCGTTTGAGATCGACTACTCGAACGGCTTTCCGATTGGCCGATTTGTTGCGAACGAGCCGTTGCCGGAATATCCGAATCATCAAGACCTCTCGTTCTTACTCGATCGCGACGGGAAGCGGAGCGAAATCAAAACGCTCGCTGATTGGGCGAAACGTCGCGAGCACATTGTCTCGCACTTTCAACGAGTCACCGGGCCATTGCCGAGTCCGTTGCGACGAGTGCCGCTCGACGTGAAGGTGATCGAGGAAGTGAAGGTCGGCACGCTGACTCGGCGAAAGCTGAGCTTTCAATCCGATCCGACCGACCGCGTGACCGCGTTTCTGTTTCTGCCCGGCCCGGCTGCGTCGTCGACAAAGTGGCCCGCCGTGCTCGCTCTTCAGCAAACGACCAACTCGGGCAAAGATGAGCCGGCGGGAATTCGAGGCGATCCGAATTTGAAGTACGCGCTCGAACTGGCCGAACGTGGTTACGTCACGCTTGCTCCCGATTATCCGAGCTTCGGCGAACACGCCTACGACTTCGATCCGAAGCATGGCTACGTCAGCGGCACGATGAAGGCGATCTGGGACAACATCCGCGCCGTCGATCTGCTGGAGACGATGCCGGAAGTCGATGCGGCTCGCATCGGTTGCATCGGTCATTCGCTTGGCGGGCACAATGCGATCTTCACCGCCGTGTTCGAGCCACGATTGAAAGCGGTCGTATCGAGTTGCGGTTTCTCGTCAATGCAGAAGGATGACGTTCCGAGTTGGACCGGTCCGGTTTACATGCCGCTGATCGCCAGCCAGTTCAAGAACGATCCGAAGCTGCTGCCGTTCGACTTTCACGAGCTGATCGCCGCCATCGCACCGCGAGCCTTCTTCGCTTCGGCCGCAACGAAAGACAATGACTTCGATGTGACCGGCGTCCAAGACGTGCTCAACGCCGCAAAGCCGATTTATCAGTTGCACGGCAAAGCTGCGGATCTCGTCGGTCTGTATCCCGAAGCAGGGCATTCGTTCCCGGAAGCGGCTCGGCAGCGAGCGTATGAGTTTCTCGACCGAGTACTTGAGCGTCGATGATTTGCAGTGCTTCCAGTGATGTCTTGTTTGGAGGCGAGCGAGATGTTGATTGGGACTCCGGCTGATGTTTGCGCTTGGGCCTGAAAGGCCCGGACTCGAAAGCCCAGCGGCAAGCGACCATCGGGAGCGCCGCCCTGGGTAGCGAGGATGGGAAAACGTCAGCCCTGAAGGGGCGCAACTCCAGGAGTTGCGCCCCTTCAGGGCTGACGTTCTCGGTTCACTGAAACCCAGGACTGCGCTCCCGATGGTCGCTTCGTCCTGGGCTATCGAGTGTCGTCCCTTCGGGCCTGACGCACGGGAACCAATCTGAATCCCCGTAACGCAACGCCAACCGCGAGCACCCACGCCGCTGGCGTTGCGGTTCCTCAGATAAATGCCTCATCGACCAATGTGCTCGGCTCAACTCAGGCGCGACAAGAGCGACTCACCCGGCGACAGCCGATGCGATTTGCCGTTCGCATCCGCAACGAGTTGATGCGGATCAACTCCGAGAGCGTTCAGCATCGTCGCCGTGAGATCGCCGGGCGAAACTGGATCGGTGACGACTTCGGCGGCATGTCGATCGGTGGCTCCGAAGATCGTGCCGCCGCGCAGGCCGGCACCAGCGAGCAGCACGGTGTTGGCTCGCGGCCAGTGATCGCGGCTGGCCCACGGCTTCGAGATGCGCGGTGTGCGGCCGAAATCGCCCATCCACACGACCAACGTTTCGTCGAGCAGTCCGCGCTGCGCGAGATCCTCCAGCAACGCCGCCAACGTTTGATCTGCTCGCGGTGCGAGTGTCTGGCTGAGCAGCGGAAAATGATTGCGATGCGTGTCCCACGGATTGTTCGCCGGTCGCGGACCGCGACCATCGGCCCAGTCTTGATCTTCGTGGCCCCAATAGACGGTGACGAACTTTGACCCCGCTTCGATCAGCCGCCGAGCTAACAGTACCGATTGGCCATGCCGATGGCGTCCGTACCTTTCGTGAGTCGCCGCCGATTCCGTCTCGATGTCGAACGCCTGTTGCACGGCCGAGGATTCGAGGATCGACAGTGCTTGCTGCTGATACTCATCGAGCCGCTCGGTCGCGAGCTGTCGCAGTCGATGTCGTTCCGAATCGAACTCGCGCAGCAGTGCGGAACGGCGACGCAAACGATCGGTTGAGACGTTTTCGGCTCGGCGAAGCTGCGGCTTCTGCACAACTCCGTCCAGCGAGACTTCGATCAGAAACGGATCGAACGTCGGTCCCAGGATGCCGCCGTTCTGACCGGGAAGCACGCGAGCTTCCATCTTCATGATTTCTGGAAGGTGAATCGCCTTCGGCATCGCGGCCGGAGTTCGATCGGCTCGTAACAACCCCGCGCTAATGTGCGGCAGGTCGGTCGGCTCGACCTTCAAGCCGCCGGCCGAACTGATGTGCGGATAACCGGTCAGCATTTGATAAACGGCCGGGTCGTGAACTCCCTCGTCGTGACGCACCGAGCGAACTTGCACGAGCCGATGCGACTGCTGCGCGACACGCGGCAACAGTTCGCCGATCGTCAGTCCCGGCACGCTCGTGGCGATCGGCCGGTACGGTCCGCGAATCTCAGCGGGAGCGTCCGGCTTCAAATCGAACAGGTCGATGTGACTTGGACCTCCATCCAAATAAATCAGCAAGCAAGATTTCGCGCGCGGAGCCGGCTGCGCGGAGCGTTCGGCTGCTCGCTGTTGATCCTGCTCCGCGCGAAGTGCCGAGGCCAACGACACGCCGGTCAGTCCCAGACTGCCCACCTGCAATGCTCGGCGGCGCGAGTACTGCGTCCGATCGTCAGCAACGAGAAGAGGAGGCCGCATGTTCGATCCCACTCACGAGCGATTTGAAGGTTGCGCCAACACCGCCTCGATAACTTCCTCCAGCTCGCCGCCATCCTCTTGATTGAACCATACGAGCCGACCGTTTTGATCAATGACGTAGATCGCGGGGATCGCATCGGCTCGCAGTGCTTTGGAGGTCTCGTACGCGCCCCAGCCGTTGAGCCAAGTGATGCCGGACTTCTTCAAAAACTTCTCGATCTTGTCGAGACTTTCCTCACCGTCCGTCGTCAGGCCAATGAAGACAACACCGCGATCCGCAAATTTCTTGTGAACGGTGACTAAGTGCGGAGCCTCTTCACGACATGGTCCGCACCACGTCGCCCAGCAACAGACAACAACCACTTTGCCCTGCAACGATTCTTTGGTCGGAGCTTCGCCGTTCACCCAACCAGCGGCTTTGATCTCCGGAGCACGTCCTTTCGAGAGAAGTTCCACTTTCGGCTTCATCGCCCACGGAATGACCGCCACGACGAACGCCAACAAGAGCAACCCCAAGAAGATTTTGTTGGCGTGACTCTCTTGCCGGAACTCGTTCGGACGATCCGGGTCCATCTCAGATTCGCGAGACATGCAAGTACCTCAAAACCAGACGATCAGAGGGAACAACCCCGCGATTCCTCGCGCCGTGAATCGTTCGACTCATCGGCACGGTATCTCTGGACTCCGCATCGAACCAGACCAGCCGCGCGGCGTCCGGCTACTTTTCAATTTGAGCTTCCACCAGCGAACCCATCTCCGACGTACTGACGCTCTTGCCTCCAGCCGCGATGTCAACGGTGCGGGAACCGGCGTTGAGCACATTGTCGACCGCCGCTTCGATCGCGCAGGCTTCGTTCTCAAGACCGAGCGAATGACGCAGCAGCATCGCTGCTGCCAAGATCGTTGCCAGCGGATTCGCGATCCCTTTGCCGGCGATGTCCGGAGCGGAACCGTGAATCGGCTCGTACAAGCCGGGACCAGAAGAACCCAGCGACGCCGAGGGCAACATCCCCATCGAACCGGGGAGCATCGCGCCTTCATCCGTCAGAATGTCGCCGAACAGATTCTCGGTCACGATCACGTCGAAGCTCTTCGGTTTTGAGATCAAGTGCATCGCCATCGCATCAACCAGCAAGACTTCGTACTGCACGTCGGGAAACTCGTCCTTCACGATCCGTTGCGAGACTTCTCGCCACAGCCGCGAGACTTCCAGCACGTTGGCCTTATCGACCTGCGTCAGCTTCTTGCGCCGGCCCTGAGCGGCTCGCGCGGCCATCCGCGTGATCCGTTCGATCTCACCCGTGTTGTAGATCATTGTGTTGAATGCCTCTTCCCCCGACGGATGCGAACGCCGGCCCGACTCGCCGAAATAGATGCCGCCAGTCAGCTCGCGGAAGAAGAGGATATCGACTCCCTCGACGATCGCTCGCTTCAGCGGCGATGCATCGACCAGCACGTCGTACGCCTTCACCGGTCGCACGTTCGCGAACAGTTGCAGCTCTTTGCGAATCTTCAGCAGCCCCGCTTCCGGCCGAGTTTTCGCGCGCGGGTCGTCCCACTTCGGCCCGCCGACCGCGCCAAGCAAAATCGCTTGCGAACTCTTGCACGCGGCCGTCGTCGCATCCGGCAGAGCGCTGCCCGTTGCGTCGATCGCGCAGCCTCCGATCAAGCACGTTTCAAATTCAAACCGATGCCCGAATTTGCGAGCGACGGCGTTCAATGCTTTCTGTCCTTCGAGGACCACTTCCGGCCCGATGCCGTCACCGGGCAACAACACAATCTTTGCGTCCATTGTCGATTGAACCTTTCTGAGGAGACATCAATTCGGGCGGGCAATGTAGCGGCGTGCGAGACTCATCTCCACGTTGCCGCTCGCTACGACCAGGGCCGGCTAGATTCCTTGAGGCACGAAATTCAAACACGGTGTGTCAAGTTTTATGAGCCGGCACGCGCTAGCGTCCGGTTCGGAAGGTC
>JAYVQJ010000035.1:0-3162 GCA_043777235.1 Planctomycetia bacterium | reverse complement strand
CAAGCGGCTGTTCATCGAAGTGAAGTGCGGAGTCGACGCGATTCCTGAACTCGTCCGAGTGCTATTGGCGGCGAAGACGAGTCGCGAGCAGGCCGTGCTCATCAGCCTGGACTTTGACACGATTCTCGCCGTGAAGCGAGCATTGCCGGATCGGTTGGCGTTTTGGGTGACCGAGCAATTTGCTAGCGGCAATGCCGCCTCGCCGCTCAAACCGGCGACCGGCGAATTGATTCAGCGAGCGCTGTCCGCTGGGCTGGATGGACTGGATATCAACGATCTCGTCGAACGGCCGAACGGTGACATCGCGACGATTCGCCAAGCCGGTCTCCACGTCTGCATCTGGACCGTTAACTCGCTCGATCGAGCACGTTGGTTGCAGGGCGAAAGCATCGAGTCGATCACGACCGATGTTCCTGTGAAGTTGCTGGCCGGTCAGGCAGATTGAACAACCTCGGCAATCACGCGACAGCGGAGTGATGGATGCCGAGTACCTTTTGGTAGATCGCGACGGTCTGCTGAGCCATGCGTTCGACGCTGAATTCTCGCCGAACCAGTTGGGTTGCCGTGTCAGCGAGTCGGCGCGCTCGGAATGGGTCGCGGAGCAGTTCGAGCATTCGCTGCGCGAGTGCCTCGCTATTCGATGGCGGGACGAGCAAACCGGTTTCGTTGTCACGCACAATCGAGTCGATGCCGTCGACGTGACTGGCGATCACCGGCCGGCCAAGCGACATCGCTTCCAGCATCAATGTGCCGAGTCCCTGCCTGAGTGACGGCAAACAGAAAACGTCCATTGCCGACAGCGAGGCGGTTAGGTCGAGCACGTTTGGAACGAAGGTGACTCGATCGGCGATATCCAACTCGCGAGCCAATCGGCGCAGGTTCACCTCTTCTGGACCGGCTCCAGCGATCAGAAACTCGGCCGCGACATTCGCAGCAGCGACTCGCTGAGCGGCTCCCAAGAAGAACGGAAATCCCTTCACGGCTTCGAGTGCTCCGGCCGTGCCAATCACCGGCGTGCGATGCGGCTCAAAGATCGGACGCGGTGTCTCCGACGGCACATCGACTCCGTTGGAAATCGCTGAGAATAATTCTGGTTTGAGCTTTGTTCGTTGCTGCAACTCGGCGCGCACGGCTTCGCTGACGGCGATGATGTGATGGCCCCAAGTGGGTGAGAACGGCAGTCGTTCTCGCGGCTGCAAGAAATCATGGACCGTCACGACGAACGGGCAGCCCAGGCGTTTGGCCAGCCAAGTTCCCAGTGGCAACAAATGCCGTGACTGAATGTGAATCAGCGCTGGCG
Source organism: Planctomycetia bacterium (assembly GCA_043777235.1). Lineage (GTDB taxonomy): Bacteria > Planctomycetota > Planctomycetia > Planctomycetales > Planctomycetaceae > SXKJ01. The sequence goes on along the minus strand of JAYVQJ010000035.1, from coordinate 1,862 downwards.
GGTCCTCGCAAAGGTCCGTGAGCAACCAGCGTCGCACGATCTGGCCCCAGACCGGAGTCAGCAGATGTGGGTATTCCTCGATCGGCAACTCGCCGCGTGAATCGGGTTTCACCATCCGAGCGCACGGACAAACAACCTGCGGTCGAAAGCCGTGCTGCGGTAGTTGCTCGGCCAGACGCAGCGTGTAGGCACTCGTCCCGCGCATCGAAAACGAATCGGCCAGCAAGAGAACGAGAGGAGACACAGCAGTCATAATAAACAACCGCGCTATTGGGCCACTGTAGCCCAGGCCCTTGTGGCCTGGATCATGATTGCGAAAGAGACAAATCGACCGACCCACAAGGGGTCGAGCTACAGCGCAGTTTTCAAATGGAAAGCGGATAAGGAGGGCACAATAACAACCGCCGCCGCTAGTTCGAGGATGATTCGTGCCGTTGCGAAGTCGAGATTCGACGGGCGGCAAAATTTGCCCAGTCCGCAAAATCCTCAAAGTTTGACAATCTGCCGGCCGATCTTCCGAAGAGACATCCTCGTCCTGCAGGAGCTTGCTGTGTCTGAATCGTCATCGAATTTGGAAATCGAACCCGAATGGTGCTCGGCCGCCGTGTTGACGTCGATCTCCGTTGCCGAAGTGCCGAGCGATTCGACCGCCGAAGAGGTGGTCGACGTGCCACCGATCGAACCGGTTGCTGAGCTTGTCACGCTTGAGACCGCAGAGTCGGTCGAGACACCGACGAGCGAAGTCGCTCCTGAGAAACCGCGACGAGTTGTTCCGAAGTCACGACCGGACGTCAAGTTTTCATTGCCGATCAATTCGACACAACCGACTCGCGTCAGTCGTTGGGTTGGGATGTTGCGATCGCGCCGGCTGCGGATCGTGGCCACCGTCGCAAGCCTTTTTGTCGTCGGTGGACTCGTTGTGCTGAATTGGAAAAACGGTTCGTCAAACTCCGGAGATGACATCGCCGAGATGGACTTGTCCGAGTTCAACGATGTCTCCGGTTTCGATGCACCGCGCAGCGGGAGCTCTTCTGAGTCGCAGCCCCGTGAAGTGATTTTCGATGCGGAGTCGGTGTCGCCGACGGATCGCGTTCCTCGGAGGACATCGGGACCGCGGTTGCCGCCGCTGGGATTGACGACTCGTGCCAATCATGAGACGTTGGCCGATCAGCCAGCAAGGCCTGTTATTCCGGCATCGGCGTCATCGAGCGGATCGCAAGGAGCGGTGCTGACGGGAGGAATCGAATTCGATGGTCCGCAACGACCGGCGGACTCGTCGGGACGTCCGATCCGAACTCTCGGAATGCGGTGACCTGAGCCGATAGGTTGTTCTCACCGCTGCATTCAAGGCAATCACTGACATGTATTTGGAACACTGGAACTTGGAGCGCCGGCCGTTCGAGAACACGCTCGAACCGGAGTTCTTCTTTCCGAGTCAGACGCATCAAGCCGCTTTGCTGAAGCTGCGCTATCTGATCGAGAACGAAAAAGGAGCCGGCGTGCTCGTTGGTCCGACGGGGACCGGCAAGACGTTCGTGACTCGTCGCCTCGTTCAAGAGTTGAGTCAGCAAGTCGGGCCGTGGCTGAACTTCGTGTTTCCTCAAATGTCCGCCGACGATCTGTTGACCGACATCGCGATTCGCCTCGGCGGTGAGTCGGCCACGACGGAGTGGCCAATACACTCGGTGCTGCCTCGTAGTGCTGCGCTGCGAATCATCGAGCGATCGTTGGACGAGTACTCTCGTGCGGGGCGTCATCCGGTGTTGGTGATCGACGACGCACATCTCATCGACGACCCGGCGACAATGCAGATGCTCGAATTGCTGCTCAATTTTCAGCAACCGCCGCAGCGAGCGTTTTCG
>JAYVQJ010000034.1:0-3164 GCA_043777235.1 Planctomycetia bacterium | reverse complement strand
CAGATTCACAAATTAGCCAGCCCAGGTCTCGTCGCGGGGGATGCTTCCGAAGCTGCTTGGGCACCGATACTCTCTGCCGCGTTAGATTTCTTCGATTTCAAAACGTGTTGTGTATGAGTCAAGGTTCATTAGCCGGCACGCGCTAGCGTCCGGTTCAGAATGTCGACGGACTCTCGAACCGGACGCTAAGTAGACCCGCAGAGAAAAGTAAGCAGTTTCAAAACTGGCTGCGGAGGAAGTAGACCAGTCACTCCGTGACTGGAATCTTCGAGTCACGGAGTGACTCGCCTACTTTTCTCTGCGGGTCTACTTAGCGTGTTCCGGCTGATTTGGTCTGAGGCAATGCCTCGCTAACAACTTTGTCTTCTGGAAGGATTTGATCAATGAGTCAACTTCGAGTGGCGATCCACGGGGCGGCGGGTCGCATGGGACAGCGTTTGATCGCCTGCGTGCATCAGGATGCCGAACTGCAATTGGTTGCCGCGCTCGATTCGCCAAAGTGTTCGCGGCTGGGTGAAGATGCAGGCGAAGTCGCTGGCTGCGGCAAGACGGGAATCTTGATCGCGTCGGAATTGTCGGGGCCGGTTGACGTCGTGATCGACTTTTCGGTGCCGGAAGCGACTGAGCATTTGGTGCCGATGTGTGTGGCTCGCAAGCTGCCGCTGGTTGTCGCGACGACGGGGTTCAATGACGCTCAGAAAGCCGCCGTCAAGAAAGCATCCGAGCAGATCCCGCTCGTGTGGTCCCCCAGTATGAGTGTTGCTGTCAACCTACTGATGAAGTTGGTTCGCGACGCGGCGCGAGTGCTCAAGGACAATCCCGAAGGGGTCGACGTCGAAGTCATCGAGCGGCATCATCGCTTCAAAGAAGATGCTCCGAGCGGCACCGCACTCGCCTTCGGACGGATCGTTGCGGAAGAAATGGGGCAAACGAATCACATTCACGGACGCAGCGGTCGTCCGGGACTGCGGCCTCACGACGAAATTGGTTATCACGCGCTCCGTACCGGCGACAATGTTGGCGAGCACACGATCGTTTTCGGCCTGATGGGCGAAACGATCGACCTAACCGTTCGTAGTCACACGCGCGACAGCTATGCCTACGGAGCGCTCGCCGCCGCGAAGTTCGTCGCTCAACAGAAGCCGGGCCTGTACGGCATGGTCGACGTGTTGAAGCTTTAATTCCTCAAACTGAACGGTTTAGTTTTTGTCCCGATAGGGACATTCGAAAATAGCCCAGCACTTGAGTGCTGGGATGACGATTCATCTTTTCCATTTGAGTCCCGTCAGGGACGACAGACGATTCGATTGTCTGTCGTCCCTAACGGGACTTTGTGGTCGTTTGCTGTGGTCCCCAGCACTGAAGTGCTGGGCTAGTGTCGAACGTCCCTGACGGGACTCAAAAATCGCCCAGTTTGAGTTAAAGGGGAATCATGGACGCCATTCAGCATCTCAATGAACTAATCCGCTTCGATTCGGTCAGCTCGAAATCCAACGTGCCGATCACCGATCACGTCGAGCGGCTGCTGAAGCAGCGCGGCTTCGAGGTCGAGCGGCTTGAATACGACGACAAGGCCGGCGTTCGCAAAGCGAGCGTCGTCGGCAAGCTGGGTTCAGGGAGCGGAGGATTCGCGTACTTCGGACACACGGACGTCGTGCCGGCCAGTCCGTGGTTCACCGACAAGCACGGCCCGTTCGAGCCGACAATCATCGGAGGCAAGCTGTACGGCCGAGGAAGCTGCGACATGAAAGGTTCGGTCGCATGCGCACTCGCGGCGGCCGAGCGGTTTCGAGCAGCAGACCTCAAGCATCCGATCTACATCACTTGCACGGCCGATGAAGAGATCGGATACGGCGGTGCGAAATCGGTTGCCGAGCGGTCGCTGCTTTACCGTGAGATAGTCGCCGGCGACGCGAAGGGAATCATCGGCGAGCCGACGTGCCTCGAAGTCGTGTACTCGCACAAGGGGACGTTCGGATTCGCGGCGACGTCGATCGGCAAGGCGTCACACAGCAGCACAAAGGAAGGGCTGAACGCGAACCTGGCGATGATCCCGTTTCTCGTCGAGATGAAAGCGATGCACGACGAAGTCGAAGCGGACCCGGCTTGGCGGCATCCGGAATTCGATCCGCCGACGATTTGCTGGAACATCGGCATCAACGATCACACACATGCCTGCAACATCACGGCTCCGCAGAGCGTCTGCACCGTCTATTTCCGCCCGATGCCGGGACAAAATCCACAGTTGCTGTTGGATCGTGCTCGGCAGGCTGCGGAACGATGCGGCTTGCAGTTCGAGTTCCGCAGCGGAGCGATGCCACTCTATATGGATCCGAAATCGGATTTCATCCAGGAGCTGTTGCGATTGGCGGATCGTCCGAAAACTCAAACCGTCGCGTACGGCACGGACGGTGCGATGCTGCCTGATCTCAAGAAGAAAGCGGTGCTCGGTCCCGGCAGCATTAAGCAGGCTCACACCTGGGACGAGTGGATCGAACTGGACCAATTGGAGCGGGGCACGGCGCTCTACGAGAAGCTCATTCGTCACTGGTGCTGCGAGTGATCTCGGCCGGCTTCGAGGACTCGTCACGCAATTCACGCACGAGTCGGCGGAAGAGATTTTCGTCCGCGAATTCCTCGTCGAGTCGCTGTTTGTCGCGGAGTTCCTTGAGCGACTTTGCGGAGTCACTCGCTGTAATTTTTTCGTCGTCGGCTTTTGTGTCGGTGTCGTCGTCGACCAATTCGATCTTCGGCTTGGCGACTGGTTCCGGCTTCTTCGAGATCGATTCGATCCAAGTTCGCAGCGTTTGCATCTGATCTTGAGAAAGTCCGCCGTGCGCTGGGCGACCGCCAATCGGTTTCGTTTCGCCTCGCAACTTCGTGAGCATCGGACTGCTCAGTGGTCGTTCGCGATCGACTTGCTCCAGCACGGCCGTCAGATTGCGTTCCGAGTGCGACTTCGGCGGAGCTTTGCCGAGCTTGGTTCGAATTAGCTGGAACGAGTTTCCCGATCCCGGCCCGTGACAGCCGGCCGTCGCGCAGCGATTGACCAGCAATGGCTGCACTTTGGAGACGTACTCGGCGGCAGCCTCGCGCGGCAGACCGCCCAACGTGTCCGGCGGGATGCCGGGCTTAGCATCGCCCAGCATCGAGAACTGACCGTT
>JAYVQJ010000033.1:0-3166 GCA_043777235.1 Planctomycetia bacterium | reverse complement strand
GAGACGGCGAAAGATCTCGTCGCGCGAATCAAACGCGGACAGTTGGCGTTCATCGGCCTGCACTCAGCTCACTGGTCCGTACCGTTCAAGGAAGCCATGAATGAACGGACTCGCGAGGACGCGCGGCGGCGATATCCCGATCCGCCGAACGGGCCGCCGGTGAAGTTTGAGTTCATCGCCCCCGAAGGCCGCTTCATCCCGACGGCCGACTCGATTCGCACGCCCGCCTTCTATGCGATGAAGCGTGGGGCGCAGCTCTCCGTGCGAGTCGATCTGCCCAACTGTGTCTTCCCGTCGTATCGCAACGACGGCAAGCCGAGCACCGTCAAGGTGCTCAAGCCGGATCATCCGATCGCAAAGGGCTTGCCCGCGTCGTTCGAGCTGCCTCAAACCGAGATGTACGCCGATCCGTTCCACGTCCCCGACGCCGACGAAGTTTTGTTCGCGGAGTCGTGGGCGGCAGGTGAATCATTCCGCAGCGGCCTGATCTGGAATCTCGGCGAAGGCCGCGTCTTCTACTTCCGTCCGGGTCACGAAACGTATCCGATCTTCAAACAAGAATTGCCGCTCAAGATCGTCGCCAACGCCGTGAACTGGCTGGGAACGCAGTCCGGCAAGAAACAGTGACCTCAATTTGATTGTCGAATCTCATGGTCCGGCCGAACGCCGTGAGCCGATGGCCGAAAGCCGTTGTCCTTTTTCGTCGAGAAAAGGATCACGGCCGACGGCTCACGGCCTTCGGCCAAACTTCGGAAACAGGAGCAATACAGTGAATCGACGCACGATGTTTTTGCGATGCCTGGCGATTCTGACCCTGTCTTGCGGCCTCGTGTTCGCACAAGACGCGAAGACTCCGGCGGGGCAGCGAGTCTTCTACACCGGCCACAGCTTTCACATGTTCGTTCCGCCGCAGGTCGAGCAACTTGTCAAAGCGGCGAGCATTCAGAATCACAAGCTGGTCGGCACACAGGGCATTGGCGGCTCGCGAGTCATCCAGCATTGGGACTTGGCGGACGACAAGAACAAAGCCAAGCCGGCGCTCATCAGTGGCGAGGTCGATGTCTTCACGATGGCCGCGCACGTCGCGATTCCCGATGAGGGCATCACGAAGTTCACCGAGCTGGGACTCAAGCACAATCCGAAGTTGCGATTGCTCGTGCAGGCGTCGTGGTATCCGTTCGACGTGCCGAGAGGCTCGCCCGGATTCATCACGGAAAATGCTCAGCGCGATGACGCCAAGATTGATGACCTGCAAGCCGCCGTCGATGAGTGGCGGAAGAAGCTGGAGGCTCAAGTCGATGACCTCAACAAGACTCACGGCAAGAAGGCGGTTTTCATTGTTCCAGTGGGCGACGCGGTCGTGAAGCTGAGAGCCATGATTGTTGACGGCAAGTTCCCCGGTATCACTCAGCAGTCGAAACTCTTCCGCGACCAGATCGGTCATGGCCAAGGACATGTGATGGTCCTGGCGTCGTATTGCAACTTCGCCGCGATCTATCGCATGAGTCCGGTCGGTTTGAAGATCGAAGAGCGGAGCGTCAACGACGAGCAGCACGCCATCCTGCAAAAGCTCGCGTGGGAAACGGTGTCGGCATATCCATATTCCGGCGTGACGGCCCTTGCTCAAAGCGCCAAGCCAGCATCCGAATCGCGCCGCGAGGGGCCGCGCGGATTTGGCGGGCCGATTGTGCTAAACGCGGATGACGTGCCGGCGTTCTCAGAACCTCCCGCCGGATTCGATCGGAAGCGAGACGACGTCCCGCACGGCAAGCTGGAGATGATCGAGTACGACTCGAAAACAGTCGGCACGAAACGCAAGATGCAGGTCTACACGCCACCCGGCTACACGAAGGAGAAGAAGTATCCGGTGCTCTATCTGTTGCACGGTATCGGTGGTGATGAAACCGAGTGGCAACGGTTCGCACAGCCGGAGGTCTTGCTCGACAACCTGATCGCCGAGGACAAGGCCGTGCCGATGATCGTGGTGATGCCCAACGGCCGAGCACAAAAGAACGACCGCGCCGAGGGAGACGTCTTCAAGTCGGCTCCCGCGTTCGCGACGTTCGAGCGTGACCTGCTGGATGACGTGATCCCGGCCATTGAATCCCGCTACAGCACCGAGACCACTCGTGAGCAGCGTGCCCTGGCCGGACTGTCGATGGGCGGCGGCCAATCACTGAACTTCGGACTGGCGCACCTCGACACCTTCGGCTGGGTCGGCGGATTCTCGTCGGCTCCGAACACCAAGAAGCCAGCGGAACTAGTCCCTGATCCTGAAGCGACCAAGCAACTGAAACTGCTCTGGGTCTCCTGCGGTAGCAAGGACGGGCTCTTCCGCATCAGCCAAGGTTTTCATACTTACTTGAAGGAAAAAGAAATCCCACACGTCTGGCATGTGACCAACCGAGGCCACGATGGCCCGGAATGGAAGCAGGCGCTGTTTCACTTCGTGCAAAAGGTCTTTCATTGAAGCCTGAAGCGCCAGCGAAGGAGCGAGTATCACGGAATGCGAATTCTTCACGGGTCGAGATTCCTTCGCTGGCGCTTCAGGCTTCAATGGGCACCAACGATTGAAAACAACATCGTCGCCATGCAAGCCTGAATCGCCAGCGAAGGAGACCACCATGTCAAAAGACGTCGGTAGCGTACCAATGCAGGATCCACTGGCTTATTTTCTGACTTGGACGACGTATGGGTCATGGCTTCCGGGTGACGAACGCGGCTGGGCGGAGAAGCCAGGACTATGGATGCGTCCTGATCCGGCGCGGGTCGAAAAGGCCAGAAAACTGATGACGGAATTAGAGGTGACTCTCTCACCGTCACAACGCGCGATCGTGGAAGGGACCATCACCGACCATTGTCAAATTCGGCAATGGCATTTGCATGTCGTCAATTGCCGAACGCAGCATGTGCATGTCGTCGTCACCGCCACCAACCGTGATCCGGCAGATGTGATGGATCAATTCAAAGCCTGGTGTACTCGCAGACTGAAAGAACACGCCGAGTCTCAAGGCATCAACAATCGCCGAAACAATTGGTGGACTCAGCGTGGGAGTAAGCGGCAATTGTTTGATGAAGCAAGTGTCGAAGCCGCAATCGTGTATGTTGTGGACGGCCAAGGTGGACCACCAACAACGCCTTGAAGACCAAATTAAAGCCTGAAGCG
>JAYVQJ010000032.1:0-3167 GCA_043777235.1 Planctomycetia bacterium | reverse complement strand
GCCCGGTGATTTTTCACTCGGCACACGACATTGAAGAATACAAGAATCTCGGACATCCGTTTGTCCGTTTTGAAATCAAAGGAATGGACAGTCAGAGTCGCGTCGTCGATCACATCAAATCGTTCGAGCAGGAAATAAATGGCCTGCGAAATGTTCGCCGGGAACTGTCGCTGCACGCCGGTGACATCATGCGTCATAACGCCGGCTTTTTCCGGACAAGTAACAGTCCGACTGCAGACCAAACCGACTTGTTCCTAAGAGTTGTACGTCGAAGGATGGCCGCCGCACTTGACGAGATCGTTGAGCATCAAGCCCCAATCAATGCTTGGGAGCAGTACATCTACCCGCCAGTCTGTAACGAATTGCTGACGGGCGACATCCTTCGCGTAACGAGCGAGCCCGTCTCCAAAGTCGAGGCTCATCGCGTGGTCTTGTCTCCTTCGTGCGATCTGGTCCGTGGACGCTCAAATTCGCTCGAAAATGTGCTTGTGGCAGACTGTGTTCCCGTCAAGGACTTTGTTGACAAAGCCGAGGTCAACCCCAAGAAGCTAACTGAAAAACTTCCCTCCAAACTCAGCCTAGACCAAGTCGGCGGTTTGCTAGTCCTCCCCGAGTTCCGGCAGATCTTGCCTCTAATGGCAGCAAATTTCAGATCGTTGTCATTGATTCCATACTCCAAAATTACGACCAACACCGGCGCAAGGCACGATGTCCAGCCTTTTTGCCGCGTCGCAAGCATGGATAGTCCATTCCGCGAACGAGTCGCCTGGGCCTACCTTCAAATTGCCGGTCGTCCTGGCGTCCCCGAAGTCGATCGCGTGGCTTTGTCTGAAGCCATCGCTAAAGCCGTCAACGCGCCGGTGTCGAATTAGCCGATATGTATGCGCTCGATTTTTTTTGTGGTGCTGGTGGGCTGACTCGCGGCTTTTTGGACGCCGGGGTCCGCGTGATCGCCGGTCTCGACAACAACGACGGATGCCGTCGAACCTACGAATCGAATAACAAGCCGTCGAAATTTGTGGCGTGCGACCTACGGGATGTTCGTCGTCAAGATTTGGAAGGCTTCCTTCGCGGTATCCCCAGAGACGAACTTGTTTTCGCCGGGTGTGCTCCATGCCAGCCATTCAGCAAGCAGCGCCGCAAGATCGACGTGCGCGACAAGACGTTGTTGCTCGACTTCGGACGCTTAGTTGGAGAGTTTCGACCCGGTTACGTCGTCATTGAAAATGTACCGGGCATTGTCAGGGTTCCAGGGAACAGCACCTATCGGCGATTCATCCGACTTCTCGCCGAATTCGGATACGAACTGGCGGAAGGTATTCTGGATGCCAAGTCCTTTGGCGTCCCACAAACACGCTGTCGTTGGGTGGTGGTCGCAAGTCGTCTCCGAACACCTTCTTTGCCCAAATTAACTCACGGTCCGGGAGCCAAACCCTTTGTCACCGTTCGCGACGCAATTGAAAAATACCCTGCGCTTGCCGCTGGTGAAAAACTCATTGCCCTTCCGAACCACAGTGCAGCAAACGTGTCTCCGCAGAATTTGCGACGATTAAAGGCCACGCCACGCGATGGCGGCAGACGACTCGATTGGCCTGACAAGCTTGTTCTGGATTGTCACCGGGACGGATACAAGGGGCACTCTGATGTCTATGGCCGAATGCGGTGGGATGTCCCCGCACCCACTCTGACATGCCGTTGTTTCAGCATCTCCAACGGCCGCTACGGACATCCGGAACAGCATCGTGCGCTTTCACTTCGTGAGGCTGCCAGCCTTCAATCCTTTGATGACCGCTTTGTCTTTTACGGAATCTCTCAGGCGGAGATTGGAGCTCAAATCGGAAACGCCGTTCCCGTGCGGCTGGCGTACCAATTAGCTCAAACCATTGTGAAGTTACATCGCTGCACTTCAAATTGATTAACGACAAGATGCGTTCAAGACAGATTGACGATTGCGGCACGAATTGACTTTCACATTGCTCTTACCGCTTTTGCGAGTTGTCCCGCCCCATTGAGTCGTGCCGTGAATCCTCGCCGGGGCGGGCCTGTCGCGACTGGCGGGGTGTGATGGTTCCACTGGTGGTCGTAGCGGGATTTTGGCCCGAAGCACCCGGAGTGTCCTGGGGCGCTCACCACAAGCACGGGGGACGAGTATTCGCGAACAAACTCCGGGGACGTGTGGTGACCAGTGGAAGGAGCGGTTCTTTCACCGTCTCCACACAATCGATCGTCGGTCATTCGACAGGACTCTGAGCGTCGCACGGTTCGTGCTAGACCTGGAGTGCTTCGGCTCGACGAAGCCCTCCATTCAAGTGGAGTGATACGTTGATCGTCAGGAAAATGAGAATGGCGATGCTGACATTCCACACGACGGTTTCTGACCGTCGATTGTCGCTATTTCAAACGAATGGAGGGCTTCGTCGAGCCGAAGCACTCCAGGATTTAGCGCTGTAGGGCTAACGTCTGCCGGCTCGCCTAATGCCAACTCGCACGCGATCTCGCCAAGTTGCCGAGCCGCATTCGACAGTCCGCCGGGCAGCGGTGGGCGGCCATTCATGTCAGCAAAGACGCGGATCAGTAACCCTTGGGTCTCGCGAGCCGGTACCAATGGTGGAGGTTCGCGGCGGGCAAATCACTGGTACAAGAGAGAAAGATTCACCAGCACTTTTCACCGTCGTTTCATCGAGGCTCTGTACTATCGACTTTTCGCTGGCTGAATGGGATTGGCTGGCTGTGGTCTGACACAACTCAAAAGGAAATGCGATGACGAAACTTGCTGCGTGGATGCTGACGTTGGCTGTGGGTTTTGGGGGAACATTCGCGGTGTTCGCCTTCGAAAAGGAGAAGGAGGATGAAGAGGACGCCGTTGCGGTCAAGTTCTCCGAGTGCCCGGCGGCGGTGCAGAAGACTCTGACGCGAGAGGCTCGTGGGGCGAAGATCGAAACAGTCGATCTGGAAAGCGAAGACGGTCGGGTCGTGTTTGAAGCCGACGTCAAAATCGACGGCAAGAATTATGAGATTCTGGTGGCTCCGAACGGTGCGTTGATCGCGAAGAAGCTCGATGAAGATGAGGAAGAGAACGAAGTCGAGATGAAGCTGGTGGATTGCCCGGTGGCTGTGCAGAAGACTCTGAAGCGTGAAGCCGATGGCGCGACGATCGACAAGGTCGA
>JAYVQJ010000031.1:0-3171 GCA_043777235.1 Planctomycetia bacterium | reverse complement strand
ATTCGTGCCTTAACCAAGTGCCATTCGGCTGACGCCCGTCGGCTCGCCCGACATCATCGAGAGCAAGAGTGCCCGTCCTACAAATCGCTGCTGGTGTCTTCATTGACGAGTGCCCAGACGCTCGTGTGCTTCAGCGCATTCTCCAGAGATCGGACTTGGCCACGATCGTCAACAAACTCCCAACCTCCACTTGGCGTCGCGCGAGCAAAAATATTCGTGATTTGACCGGCTGACCACAGAAAGGGGACGTCTTTGTGGATGATCGTCCTGAAGTCCCCACGATCGACATCTCCGACGGTCACGTCTTCCGAAACTCCATGAGGGAAATAGACGAATGGTCCTGCCGTCTGCGGATCGCGCGGGACTTCGGCGAAGTAAGTTGGAGCCAACTCGGCGAGCGATTCCGGATAGCGCTTGTGCTCGCGATGAAAGTCCGCCAGAGCCAGCAGCAGGATGGTCGCTCGAAATGATTCGAGACGAGGCCGAAGCGTGGAATCCTGTCTGTCCCAACGCAGATTTTGTGGCATCAGAGTCATTCGGAGCATCGTCGCCAAAGGTGTGTTGTGATCGAGCGGGTTCGCCGCGTTCAGTTTGATCCGATCAACTTCTGGAACCTGCGCGGCGATTTTTTGAAAAGCAGCCATCTGTGCTTGAGAACCGATTGGCATGGGAACGTTCCACTTCATCAACGTCTGCAATTGATCGATCCGGCTTAAAGCCAGCCCAGCTTGAAGCCGCACGGCTCGATGAGCTCGCCACCGCTCCCACGGGAAGAAACGCCAGAGTTTCCAACTGATTTTCAAGTCCTCGTAAAAAGGAATTCGATCATTGAGAGTGGCGATGTATCTGTTCCAACGCTCGTCGCCGTTGAGTATCGACTGCGCTTCGAGCAAGTCGTGATGCACGTTTCGTCGGCCAGCGCCCGGTTGGACGAGGATCTCCTCCAGTTTGCGAATCGCCGCGAGAACACGCTCGCGAGTCTGCTCTTTGTGCCGTCCCCATTTCGCCACAGTCAGCAGCAGATAACCCTCAGAAGCGGAACCCATGCCTCCGGAGAACGGCTCATGGAGGAGTACTGCTCGTTGGTCGAAGCGTCGTTGCAACTCGAAGGCGATCACAATGTCGTCCCACGTCTGGTCGAGTTCGCCATCTCGCAGTGATTGCTCGGCCTGACGAGACATCAGCCACGGCAGCTTCGAAATCCGATCCGGGTTCCATTCGTCCAATCGAGTGGCCGGTTCCGCATCAAGCAGCGCCAGTGGCACCGGAGCCATCTTGTGGGCCTCACGCAGCAGAGGCACCACCGCCGCCGCATGTTGTTTCCACCAGTCTCGATGAAACCCCTCGAAGGTCTCGACGTTGATTTGACTGACCGTCCAATTGGGATGCTCTTTCCGAACTCGCTCGTTCCGAGCCGCATACATTTCCACCCAGTCTTCACCCGCTTCGATTTCCGCCAATGCTCGGCGGTAGATCGCGAGCGTTTCCTTCTCCGCCGGCGTGAGCCGAGCCAAGACCTGCGGCGTCTCGTCCCATTCCGCAGGCAAGGTCACCGCCGGAATCTGCACGACTCGATATGTCGCGGTGCTGATCAGCAAGAGCATGACGGGAACTCCCAGGCCCAGCGCCGTTCGCCAGCGAGCCGTGCGGTCGCGACGTTCCTCGACCCAGTCGTTCGCCTTGAGCCACGTCACGAACAGTCCGATCGCCGGCAACGAACCGACCGTCCACCAAATCGGAGCCAGCCACGAGAGCATCAACGCTCCCCACATACCGCCGACAAAATACAAACCGATGCCGATCGCAATCGCCATCACCGTGCTGCGAAACAGCATCGCCGCGAGTTGTCCGGCGGAATAGCCAATCAGCGGATAGACCAGCATCATCATGGCTTCAACCGCAGCCTCTGCAATTGGTCGCTGGTAATTGGCTTGCTCTTGCGAAAACTTCCATGCGGTGCCGACACACATCAACACGATCGGCGGCAACCAAATCACTTGCCGACAGAACCATGCCGTTCGCGGCGAGCCACCACGCTCGGTCAGAAATCGAAATCGTCCACCCCATTGCTCCGGTGCGAATGCAAACAGACCGAACACAAAGCAGCCGACGAAGGACACTAATGCCAGCACTCCGAATCCGCCGGGAAGTCGGAGCGTGAGGAAGAGATACCCGTAACACGCCAGGACTCCCGCCATCACCCAGCGTCCGTCGCGCCAGCTCAGCCACAGCAGTCGCGACCAGCCGATTTGTCGCTGGCCAACATACGCAGGCAGTTCGACGTTCGTGGCGTAGCTCGGAACGAAGTCCGGCTTCCAGCGGAATCGCCACCGAGGCAGCCGCAGCCGATCCTCGAACCACAATCGACCAAGAACCATGTCGGCAACGATCAGCACCGCCAGGACCAAGAACCGGCTTACCAAGAAGGGGCGTTCCTGGTTCAGCCACTGAAGACCGTCCGCACGACCAGTCGTCAGGTACGGCAGGACGACTTGCATCGTCCAGGATTGCAGAGCGACCGCAGCGATCACTCCCCACAGCGGCTGCCGGATCAGCAACGACGCGAAAATGCTCCAAGCAAACACCTCGGCCATGTAGAGCAGACCGTATGTGCCGAACCAAGTGCTGCCGCGAGGTCCGTCCGACAAGAAGACTCCGCGAGTCACAAGCCACAACGCAACGGTCAGCAGCAGGCAACTCACGAACGCAAAACCAACCTTGGCCAAAAACACTCGCGCCTGATTCGTCGGCAGGACACGTTGAAAATCGAACACGCCGGTCTCGTGCTCGACCGAAAACATCGTCGCCGAACAACCCAGCAAATAGATCACCGAGGCGATGAAACCAATCGCGGTCAGGGCGTTGGCCGTTTCGGTCGTGAAGGGCGACATCCGGAAGTCATCGAAAACCCACCTCATGCCGAGCATTCCAGCCTGTAGAAACGGCGTCGCGATCAACAACGCCAGCCACAGCGGCCGCTGAACTCGGTATTCCTTCCAAACCAATCGCCAGAATTGCGTGTCGGAGAACATGGTTCACCTTGGAGTGCGGTGTGTCAGCACCGCTTTGGATTGTTCGCACCTCTGCGAGCTTTGCGCCTCTGCGTGAAATCCGTTCTCACGCAGAGGCGCAGAGTTCGCAAAGAGAAAAGCGGTGCTGACACACCGCACT
>JAYVQJ010000030.1:0-12454 GCA_043777235.1 Planctomycetia bacterium | reverse complement strand
GCCTTTTCAAAAGGAGGCAAACGGGATCAAGTGTTGTCGCTTGTGCCGGCTGATCGCTGGCACTTTCCGTTTTCGAAAGTCCTTTGTCGTGTCGGATTCCCTTGCTGCTGAGCCTCGCCGCCCTATGTCATCCCCCGCATCTCTGAGCGATCGAGTGAAGTCCTTGCAGCTCCCGAACGAGCGGGAGTCTCGGCACGCTGCCACCGAAATCATTGCGTGGTTGTTGTGCGTCGCACTCGCCGCGTTCGCTGGCTGGCTGGGCTGGGAGAAGTGGAGCCCAAAGCCCGCCGCGTCTCTTTTGGAAGGTAAGTCGGGGTCAACCGGCGGAGACGCGAACTCAACGGAGTCGAATGCTGGCGAGAAAAATTCGACGCCCGCAACCAAGCCGGCGGACAACAAGAAGGACGGACTCGTTCACACCGATAGCGGCTACATCATTCCGGCGCATCAGATTCTCGTCAGCCCAAAGGTGTCGGGCATGGTGATGACGTTGAACGTCGAAGAAGGCTTGCGAGTCAAAAAGGGAGACGTGCTCGCCGTGCTGGAGTCGATCGACTACGACGCCGACTTGCGACGTGCTCAAGCGATGTTGCAGTTGTCTCGCAAGCGTTTGGAGGAACTCGAACGAGGGACTCGCCCCGAAGAATTGAAGCAAGCCGAAGCGGAACTCGCCGAGACGCAGGCGAATCTGGATGACCTCGAACGGACCTACAAGCGCAACAAAAGCCTGTTCGCGCAGAAGGGAGTCACGCAACAAGAATTGCTCACCTCGGAAGCGAACTACTTCGCGTTGCAACGCCGGTTGGCCAAGCTCAATTCGACATTGGCCCTGTTGCGAGAAGGCCCGCGCGTCGAACGGATCGAACAGGCGAAGGCGGAAGTTCAGCAGTCCGACGCGGACGTTGCGAAAGCTCAATGGCGATTGAACAACTGCACGATCAAGGCACCGATCACCGGCACGATCCTGAAGAAGAACGCCGAGGAAGGAAACATCGTCAACCCGGTCGCGTTCAACGGCTCATTCAGTCTGTGCGATATGGCGGACCTGTCGGATCTTGAAGTCGATCTGTCGGTGCAAGAGTCGAACATCTCGAAAGTTTTCAAAGGCCAACGCTGCAAGGTTCAGCCGGAAGCATTCAAAGATCGCAGCTACGACGCCTACGTCCATCGCTTGATGCCCATCGCCGATCGCTCGAAAGGAGCGGTCCCGGTTCGCGTGAAAGTCCGCGTGCCCTCCGCGGAAGAAGGAGTGTTCCTCAAACCGGAGATGCGCGTGACCGTGTGGTTCTACGGCGATGACCATGTGACGTCATCGACAGCGTCTGGACTTGGCGAGGCTTCGCCTCAGACGGTCGAATGATTTGGTGACTCAGACGGATTGCAGGTGTGTTGTGATCGTCTCCGAGTGTGCCGTCTCCACCGACCCTGTGTCGGTGGAACGATGATTGGTGGCTAACGCGACATCCGACCGAGCGTGCCGTCTCCACCGACCCCGTGTCGGTGGAACGACGACTGACCAGCTTGCGAACCGTTGCTCCCACCGACGCAGGGTCGGTGGAGAGCTTGTCGAGTTCGGAGTTCTTGTGGTTAGCCGATCAGTCTTCGCTCCACCGACGCGGGGTCGGTGGAGGCGATCTTGGCAAGATTGATCTGCCGCTATTGAATTATGGTTTCACGCTGACCGATCGCTGCTGTGGCGATCTAAGAACTGGCGCACGGTGGCGGCGACTTCATCCGGTGCGTCCTCGAAGACGTAGTGACCCGCGTTGGGAATGATGTGCGATTCGGCTTGCGGAAATCGGCGCTGAAACTCGGCGTGGAAGTCGAGTGTGAAGCACCAGTCCTTCGCGCCCCAGACGAGCAGCATCGGTCGATCGCGAAATTGTGCGAGTCCCTCTTCGATCGCGGTCAACTTGTTGTAGCTCGGATGAGACGAATTCAGCGGGATGTCTTGAACGAAGCTCGACACCGCGACGCGATTGGCCCACGAATCATACGGCGCGAGCAATCCGCGCTTCGCGGCTTTCGACAACGGCTGTCGTGCGACCGCCATTGTCAGAGCGGCACGGCTGAAGGCGTTGAAGCCTCGCAAGGCCAACGGTCCGAGAAACGGGATGCGACACACGGCGATTCGCAACGGGATTCGCTGCGACCGGAACGCTCCGGTGTTGAGCAGCACGAAACGACGGAACCGATCGGGCGTTTCGGTCGCCGCTCCCATGCCGATGCAGCCGCCCCAATCGTGGCCGATCAGCGTGATGTTTCTCAGATCGAGCGATTCGACCAGCCGCCGCAGATTCGTGACGTGCTGTTCCAGCCGATACGGATAATCCTGCGGCTTGTCCGAGAATCCGCAACCGATGTGATCCACTGCGATGACTCGGCGTTGCGGAGACAGCTCGCGAATCAGCCGTCGCCAGATGAAGCTCCAAGTCGGGTTGCCGTGGACGCAGAGGATCGGTTCGCCGTCGCGCGGGCCTTCGTCCACGAAGTGCATCCGCACGCCGTCCAGGTCGAGCCAATGCGACTCGAACGGATACTCCTCGGCAAATCCATCGCGGCTGTGAGTAAATTCTGTCATCGAGCGACAACGACCTCCTGCAACGATTCGATCAAACACTTCAACGCCGACTCATCGTGAGCGGCCGACAGCGAAATCCGCAATCGCGATGTCCCCTGCGGGACCGTCGGTGGACGAATCGCCGCGACAAGACATCCACGCTTTTCCAATTCGCGCTGAGCGTTGATCACGGTCTCTGCATCGCGCAGGACGATCGGCAAGATCGGGCCAACCGAATTGGCCAAGACATCGATACCGCGTTCGGCCAGCGATCGCCGAACGAGATCGCAATTGCGCCACAATCGTACTCGGAGTTCCGGTTCGTTCTGAATGATCTCAGCGGCCACTGTCGCCGCCGCGCAAATCGCAGGAGGAAGCGCCGTCGAGAAGACCTGCGGACGAGCCTTGTTCCACAGCCAATCCACCAGCGACTGCGCTCCCGCGACGAATCCGCCCAGCGTGCCGAGCGCTTTGCTGAGCGTGCCGACGCGCACCGCGACTCGCTGCTCGACACCCAGATGCTCGCACACACCCCGGCCATGATCTCCGAACACGCCCGTGCCGTGAGCTTCATCGACCAGCACATCGGCCTCGAATCGCTCGGCCAGATCACACAGCTCACGCAGCGGAGCCACGTCACCGTCCATGCTGAAGAGGGCATCGGTCACGATCAGCCGCCGCCGACATTCGCTCGATTTGTGCAGTTCCCGTTCGAGCGTTTCCAAATCCGAATGCCGAAAGACGCGCAGCCTCGCACCGCTCAATCGGCATCCGTCGATCAGGCTGGCGTGATTGAGCCGGTCGCAAAAGACGACATCTTCGTCGTCGACCAAGGCGGCGATCGTGCCGACGTTCGCGGCGTATCCGGACGGGAACAGCATTGCGGCCTCTTGCCCCTCGAACCGTGCCAGCGTTTCTTCCAACCGAGCATGATACGCCGATCGGCCGGTAACGAGCGCACTCGCACGCGAGCCGACTCCGACATCAACGATCGCGGCTCGCGCGGCGTCGATAACTCGCGGATCACCGGCCAGGCCGAGGTAATCGTTGCTCGCAAAGTTCCACAACCGCCGCCCGTCGACCAAGCACGCTTCGCCGGGAAGCGGCTGAACTTCGCGACGGCGACGACGAAGACCGACCCGCTCCAACGCGACGAGTTCCTCGGACATCCACGGAAAAGATTTTGGCATGACGCGGCAGATGCTAAGTGGCCACGCGGAAAAAGCCATTCTTCACGTGGGCAAGAATGCGGCTTTGCCCAATTAGCCGGAACGCGAGCGTGTTCCGGCTGATGAAGTGAACATCATTGTGTTGTGAGATGACGGCAGGGCAGGCTAATTTGTCGCGTTAGGCAAACTGTAGCCCGACCCCTTGTGGGTCGGAGGACTGAATGATTCTGCGGAATTGCCACGAAGTCAAAATCCTCCGACCCACAAGGGGTCGGACTACAGACTTCGCAGATTCAAAAATTAGCCAGCCCTGCGAGAGACGGTGGTGGCTCATCCCGTGGACGCTTATCGTTCGCAAAGTGGCCTATTTTCTGGAGTGCTGCCGGAATTGTGAATCCTCCCATCATGCAACATCGACTGGCGATCGACGTCGGAAACACGCGCGTCAAGCTGGGCCTTTTCGCCTGTCCGAGTTCGCGACCGCGCGGCGAGCTGCCGGCGTGTGTCGAACGAACAACGCTCTTGTCCGGCGAGCCTTTGCCGTGGGAAACGCTGGCTCAATGGCAATTGACGGCGACGCACTGGCTGCCGACGACGATCGCAGGTTCCAATCCAATCGGTGTCGAACAACTGATTGCGGACTGGCCCAGCTCGCTGGGACCGCAACCGCTCACCGTCGCGAACACCGACGACTTTCCGCTGACGATCCGCGTCGATGAACCGCGTCGCGTCGGCATTGATCGGCTGTTGAACGCGGTCGCGGTGAACGAACTGCGCCGCGCGGATCGTCCGGCTGTCATCGTTGATTCAGGAACAGCGACAACGGTCGATGTCGTCTCATCTGACGGCGCGTTCGTTGGAGGCGCGATCCTGCCGGGACTCGCGCTCTCAGCGAAAGCGTTGCACGAATACACGGCGCTGTTGCCGTTGGTCTCGGTGCCGGAACTCGGACAAGCGACTCCCGAACCGCTCGGCCGCAACACGCGAGCCGCGATTCGTAGCGGCTTGTTCTGGGGACAGCTCGGAGCCGTCAATGAGCTGATCGCTCGACAAGCGGAACGCGATGTGGACATCTTTGTCACCGGCGGCGGCGGGGCGCTCTTGGCGAACTTCTTGGAGAACGCTCACTTTGAGCCGCAATTGCCGCTGCAAGGTCTCGTGCTGATTGCCGGCCGAGAGCCGATGGCCGAAAGCCGTGATCCTTTTTTCGGTTAAAAAAAAAACGACAACGGCCGTCGGCATTCGGCTCACGGCCAACGGCCAACGGCCGAACCATCAACTTGTGGATAACAACATGACAACAACTCGCCGACCGGAAACGCTGCAACAACTTCGCGATAGCGGCTGGGTTTCCAAAACCGTCAAGCAAGAACTTCGCGATAATTTTTTGAGGATGCTGGCAGCGGGCGACGAACTCTTCCCCGGCATCGTTGGCTACGAGAACACCGTCGTGCCAGAGATCAACATCGCGCTGATCGCCGGACACGACATGCTGTTCCTCGGCGAGAAGGGCCAGGGGAAGAGTCGGTTGATGCGGACGCTCGCGCGATTCCTCGACGACGAGATCCCCTACATCGCGCATCCCGAAGCACCGCTGCACGACGATCCCTATCGGCCGATCACGCGCGTCTGCCGCGAACTCATGGCGAGTGTCCCGGCGAGCGAAGTCCCGATCGCGTGGTGGCCGCGAAGCGAGCGCTACGTCGAGCGGCTCTCTCCCGGCACGAAGTTCGCCGACATCATCGGCGAGATCGATCCGGCGAAGCTCGTCGGCGGAGTCAGCATGTCGTCGGAAGAGGCGCTGCACTTCGGTCTGATCCCGCGCATGCACCGCGGCATCTTCGCGATGAACGAACTCCCGGAACTCGACGAACTCGTGCAGGTCGGGCTGTTCAACATCCTTGAAGAGCGCGATGTGCAGATTCGTGGCTACCCGGTGAAGTTCGACATCGACGTGTTGATTTTGTTCTCGGCAAACCCCGCGACGTACAACCGCAGCGGCAAGGTGATCCCGCAGCTCAAGGATCGCATCGGGTCGGTGATTCACACGCATTATCCGAAGGAGCGCGACCAAGGCATCGAGATTCTGGAACAGGAAGCGGCCATCGACCTCGGCGAGCCGTTCCCGGTCATCGTCCCGCGCTTCATGAAAGAGATCATCGAAGAGCTGAGCATCGCCGCTCGCAAGTCGAAGTACATCGACCAGGCGTCCGGCGTGAGCGTCCGCTTCAGCATCGCCAACTATCGCACGATGATCGCCAGCGCCCGCCAACGCGGAGCACGTCTCGGCGAACGTCCCGCCGTACCGCGCATCAGTGATCTCGGCCATTTATATTCGTCATCGCTCGGCAAGCTGGAACTGGACCTGATGGGCAGCCACCAAATGTCCGAACGCCAAATCCTCGACGCCCTGCTCGCCGAAGCGATCCGCACCGTTTTCACCGAGTACGTCGATCAACACGGCCTCGAAGAAATCGCTCACATCTTTGCTCAAGGCGTGAAGATCGAAGTCGGCGACCTTCTGCCGTCGAGCACCTACGCCGACCGTCTCAAGCGCGTCCCCCCCGCCTGGGACAAAGCCTTCGAAGTCAACGCCTCGTCCGATCCCGCCGTCCGAGCCTCCTGCGTCGAATTTGTCCTCGCCGGCCTGTACGCAACCGATCAAGTCTCTCGATCTCAATCGAACGGACAAATCCGGTATGAGTTCTGAGCCGATCAACGTGCTGATACGATGAGCGTCAGATTTGATCGACACGAAGGTGGAACTCATGCCCAAAGAGAAAACGCCGACCACTCATGACTTGGTTGTGCGCGAATTACTTCGCGCCGCCGAGTGTGCGCGCGACGGCTTGCCGTACACGCCGGAGTTCTCGCGGCTGAAGGGGGCCTACATTGAGCAGACCGGAGAGCGAATCAAGGATGCGGATTTTTGGCGGTTACTAACTCGTGTCGGAAAACAGGGGGGCCTTGGTGGATCGCATCGAAAGACCGCCACGACCAAACCGACGCTGACGCGCGATCAGGAATTTGAATTGCTGCGGCTATTTCCCGATGGGATCGGGAGCCGCGATTCGTTGCCGTACTCGCTGCAATTCGACGAGCTTCACGCTCGGTTTCGCCGACTGACCACACTGCCGACTTCAAAAGCCGATTTCTGGCGGGCTGTGTCGAACATCGCCAAAAGGTCGCGAAAGCCGACACCGATCAAAGGGCCGCTTTCGTTAGGCAAGCTTCCTGAGGAGTTGGTTCTCAGTCTGAAGGACCAAAATCCGTGGTGGGAGGGGAAGCCGTGGAAGCGAACCGAAGAGTATCGTCGTTGGGCTTACCGCGAGTTGGTTCGTCGCGTTGATTCGGGAATCTCCGCGATCGTGGCGATTCGGGGCACGAGGCAGGTCGGTAAATCACAACTCCAAAGTCAGTTCATTGAAGAGCTCTTACTGCAACGAGAGGTGCCACCGAGTCACATTCTCCGGGTTCAATTTGACGAGGTTCCCACGTTGGGACGATTCGAGTCTCCGGTACTCGCGATCGTCCGTTGGTTCGAGGAGGTCGTCCTCAAGGAACCGATCAATGCGGCTGCACACCGCGACGAGACGATCTACCTATTCTTTGACGAACTTCAAAACCTCGCTGGCTGGGAGAACCAACTCAAAGAGTTGGTCGATCATCGCGCGGTGAAGGTCATCGCGACGGGGAGCTCGGCACTGCGGATCGCTCACGGACAGGACAGTCTCGCAGGCCGAGTCAGCATGATTCACCTCGGCCCGCTACGGCTTCGCGAGATTGCCGCCATTCGCTTCAAAGAAACTCTGCCACCTGCAGTCACCACAGAAAATGGTTTGGAAAACTGGACGGCTCCGGAGTTCTGGCGGCACCTGCTCAAGCACGCACAACAACATGACACTTTGCTGCGGAAATCCTTTGAGGCATTCGCGAATTACGGCGGCTATCCGATCTGCCACAAACTCAACGATGAAACCTTGATTGATCGCTTCGCGCTCCGCGACCAAATTCAGGGGATGGTCGTTGATCGAACGATCCTGCACGACCTGAAGGCGGGGCCAAGTGGAACTCATCGAAACTCGGAAACGGTGAAAGCCGTCTTCCGACAAGTGTGCCGCTACGCCGGCCAAGCCGTGACGCCCAAAACACTGCTCGACGAACTAACGAAACTAGGTCATGAATCAATTTCTCAAGCGGCGGTCAACGATGCAGTCGCGTTCCTCGCGAACTCATTGCTCATTGCGGAGGTTCCTCCGTTTGAAGGAATCGGTAAGAAAGCAGCCAAGCCGTCCAAGCTCTGCCTCTGCGACCACTTTGTTCGAGAAGCCTGGTTACAGGAACAAGTGCCGCTTGATCCCGAAGCATTGACAAGTGCGACCGAAGCCACGGTGACTCAGGCCGGACATCTGGCCGAGAGTCTTGTCGGTGCATTCTTTTGCGGAGTCCCCGGTCTCGAAGTCAGTTGGCTTCCAAGTAACTCTTCCGAAAACGAGATCGACTTTGTGCTGACGATCGGATTAAAGCGAATTCCGGTTGAAGTCAAATATCGACGTCATCTACGGGACGCTGACTCGGCTGCCGTGCGATCCTTCATCTCGCAGAAAAAATACGACGCTCCGTTTGGAATCTTGGTGACTCGCGAAGAGTCGGGCGAAAACGACAACGTCTTCCGAGTGCCGATGCACGCTCTGCTTGGGTTACGATAAACTCGACGTACCGTGAACAGGAAAGCGATTATGTCTGATGTGAAATCTCGAACCGAACTCGCGCTGCCCTACAGTCTCGACTATCCGCCGCCGGATTTCGTCGATCCCGTGATCGAGGCGTATAAGAAGGACGTTGACCGCACGATTCTCCGCGAGAACCTCAAGTTGACGTATGAGGAGCGGCTGCGCAAGCATCAAAACGCGCAGGCTTTTTTCGAGGAACTTCGCCGCGCGGGCGAGCGTGCTCGAAGCAAGGCGGCCTCACAGGAATGAGCCATGATCGCCAACTTCGTTGAGCTATTGCCGATGCTAAATCGTCATCAAATGCAAATCATTCTGATTGGCGGCGGCGCGGGGATCGTGCATGGCTCGCAGCGAGTCACCAGCGACGTCGATGTGGTTTACTCTCGCCATCCCGACAACATCTCTCGACTGGCCGAAGCCCTCAAACCGCATCATCCGTATTTGCGTGGCGCTCCACCTGGTCTGCCTTTTCACTGGGACGTCCCCACGATCCAGGCCGGATTGAACTTCACGCTGACCACCGATCTTGGCGACATCGACTTCCTCGGCGAAGTTGCGGGGGGCGGCACTTACGAGCAACTGTTGCCCTTTACCATTGAACTCGAAGCCTTCGGAGTCACCTGCCGCTGCGTGACTTTGGATCGCCTGATCCAACTGAAACGTGCGGCGGGCCGTCCGAAAGACCTCGAAGCGATTGCCGAATTGCAAGCCATTCTCGACGAACGCGGACATTGAGAACCATGACGACCAGTCAGACTCTTGGCGGTGTGATTCATACCTATCAGCGGTATGACCCGAAGAATTTTCCGACGCCGACTCAGCCGCCGCCGGATTTGGTGTCGCCGGCGTTTGAGCACATGCTCGAATACGGCGACATGAGCGAACTGACCGAAGCGGAGTTGGCTCGCGCGGTGCATCTCGACATTCGGCAGATCGCGGGGCTGGGGCCGAGCCTCGAATCACTGAAGAAGATGTTGCTCGAACGGAAACGGAAGATTCTGGAGACGTGGGAAACGAAGAAGGTCGTTGGCGATGCGAAGCAGACGTTTCAAAAACTTGCCGAGTCGATCCAACCGCCGAAGGAACATGCTCCGTCATTTCAGAAGGCGGTGAAGGACGAGCAGATTCGGGAACTCGAACGGATGTGGTATCGAGCCGGCGGCGAGCGGTCGAAGTTCGCTCGGCAACTGCTCCAACTGGCTGAGCGGCTGGGCGAGAAGTATCAAGTCGATGAACTCGCCGCGAAGTACGAATTCACTGGCCGTCAGCCGATGTCGGTCGAACAGGCAATCGCGATCAAAGAAGAACTCGAAACGATCGACACACTGCTGAAGCAACTCGAAGAGGCGGCGAAGACGGCGCAGATCGCGATCATCGACCTCGAAGAACTGTCGCAGTTCGCCGACGAAGAGCAGCTTGAAGGGCTGGCTCAACTGCAAAAACAGGTCGAAGAGTTGATGCGGCAAATGGCCGAGCAACAAGGTCTTGAAAAATCGAAACGCGGGTATCAACTGACTCCGCAGGCGTATCGGCTGTTCCAAGGCAAGCTGCTCGAAAAAATCTTCAGCCAGTTGCAGGCATCGCGCACCGGCCGGCATCAAGGCCCGATCCTCGGCGACGGTGCGGTCGAGTTGCAGACGACGAAGGACTACGAATTCGGCGACTCGGTCTCGCAGATGGACATCCCGCAGACGCTGATCAACGCGCTACTGCGAACCGTAGACGAGTCACTCCGTGACTCGAAACTCCGGTCACGGAGTGACCGGTCTACATTGCGGCTCAAGCCCGAGGACATCGTCATTCATCGGACGCGAAACAACCCGAAGTGCGCGACGGCGGTGCTGATGGATATGAGCGGCTCGATGCGCTACGACGGACTGTACGTCAGCGTGAAGCGAATGGCGCTCGCGCTGGATGGGCTGATCCGCAAGGAGTATCCCGGCGACTTCTTGCAATTCATCGAGATGGCGAGTTTCGCTCGACCGGTGCCGATGGGTGACGTCGTGTCGTTGTTGCCAAAGCCGGTGACGATTTTCGATCCTGTCGTGCGGCTGCGAGCCGACATGAGCAACGCGGACATCACCGAGTCGATGATCCCACCGCACTTCACGAACATCCAACACGCGCTGCAACTCGGCCGACAGTTCATGGTCGGCCGTGACACTCCGAACCGGCAGATCATCCTGATCACCGACGGCCTGCCGACCGCCCACTTCGAAGGATCGGACCTGTATCTGCTGTACCCGTCCGACCCGCTGACGGAAGAAGCGACGATGCGTGAAGCGTTGCTTTGCCAGCGAGAAGGAATCGTCATCAACATTTTTCTGTTGGCGACTTGGAACCAGTCTCACGAAGACATCCGGTTCGCGCATCGGTTGGCGGAGACGACGAAAGGGCGAGTCTTCTTCACGGCGGGGCGCGATCTCGATCGGTTCGTCGTGTGGGATTACGTCAACCGCCGCAAGTCGATCGTCAGGTGAATTTCCAAACGGTTCGCTGAGGTATCACGATCATGCAGGACGATTTCGCGTTTTTTTCGGCCGTCGAACTGGCGGCTCTGATGCGCAGCCGACGAGTGTCGCCGGTCGAAGTGATGAAGCAGACACTCGCGCGGATTGAGCGAATCAACCCGACGCTGAACGCCTTCGTCACGATGCAGGCCGAGGAAGCGATGTGCTCGGCGACGAAGGTCGAGGAAGCGTTAATGCGTGGCGAAGGGGTTGGGCCGCTGTTCGGTGTGCCGCTGCATGTGAAGGACAATCTTTTTGTAGCCGGCTCACGGACGACATTCGGCTCGAAGTTGATGGAGAAGAATGTCACCTCGGACGATTGCCCGGCGGTCGAGCGGCTGCGTAAGGCGGGGATGATCGTCATCGGCCGGACGAACACGCCGGAGTACGGTTGGAAAGGAGTCACCGACAATCGCGTGTTCGGGATCACTCGCAATCCGTGGAACACCGCGCTGACTCCGGGCGGATCGAGCGGCGGAGCGTCCGCAGCGGTCGCGGCAGGATTAGGGCCGATCGGACTTGGCACCGACGGGGGCGGATCGCTGCGGATCCCGGCTTCGTTCTGCGGAGTCTTTGGATTCAAGGCGAGCTTCGGTCGCATTCCGAATTGGCCGGGAAGCGGCGGAGCGATGCTGCGGCACATTGGCGCGATCACACGCACCGTTGGCGACATGGCCACCTCGCTCGATGTGATAGCCGGTCCCGACTCACGCGATCTGCTGTCGCTGCCAGCGACGGGCGAGTGTTACTCGGCGAGTCTCGACTGCGGCATTCGAGGCAAACGGATCGCGTACAGTCCGAACCTCGGCTATGCGCGCATCGAACCGGAGGTCGCGGCGATCTGCCAGCGCGCCGCGGTGCGATTTGCTGAGGCCGGTGCGATCGTCGAAGAGGTGAAACTCGATTGGCGCGATCCGTATGACGCATGGAGCGTCTTCTTTTTCGGAACGGCAGCCGCGTCGCTCGAAAAGAAGTTGCTGACTCAAGGCGAGCTGCTCGATCCCGGCTTGCTTCGCGTCGTCGAGCAAGGACTGAAACTGCGCGGCGTCGATTTCGCGAATGCGCTCGCCGCGCGACATGACTTTTGGGAGAGCGTGCGGCGCGTCTACGAACGCTTTGATTTGTTGCTCTGTCCGACGCTGCCGGTGCCGCCGTTCAAGGTCGGACAAGATGACGCCGATCCGATTGACGGTGAAACGGAAAAGCTCGGCCCGCTGCAATGGACGCGGTTCACCTACCCGTTCAACCTCACCGGCCAACCGGCCGCGAGCGTTCCCGCCGGTTGGACGAAATCGGGATTGCCGGTCGGACTGCAAATCATCGGCAACCGCTTCGCCGATCTTCTGGTTCTGCAAGCCGCTCGGTCCTGGGAACAAGTCCAGCCGTGGCATCACCACAAGCCGAACCTGTCGCCAGGCTGATTGCGGAACCGCTTATACGGATCACAGAAAATAACCGCGCGTCATCCTGCTCGGCTCGTCA
>JAYVQJ010000029.1:0-3176 GCA_043777235.1 Planctomycetia bacterium | reverse complement strand
GATCTCGTCGCGCTGAGCTTTGGTGAGGCCGAGCTTTTCAGCGACCGCATCGGTGCTCCAGGCGCGGAAGCCCTGTTGCTGCAAGTGGAGTTGCTCCGTTCGCCGGCGCTGAGCAGGCCGAGCGCATCGCGTTCCGACTTCTTGTTGAGTTCATTCACTTTGGCGTTGTATTCGGCGAGCAGCCGAGCGCGTTCGCGATTGGCCTCCGTGTCGATCTCGTCAATCTTCTTCGCCTTGTCCTCCTCCAGCTTCAGTTCCGTCTGGACCTCTGGGATTTTCAAAAGAGTCACTGTTGGGTCTGACGTTGCAAAAAAGGAGAAACCGCCCGGCCCGCTGCCCGGCCCTGGATTGGGATTCGGGCGGCTTGGGGCAGGTTCTTGCCAGAACGCCCAACTCGTTCCGATCATGGCTGCCGAAACAATGGATGCGATCACAACGTTCTTGATCATGGTCAGTCTCCTTGAAGTTCGTGAATCCAACCGATGAAAAGTGAGAACAGACGCAGGCCATTATGCTCCGATTTGTTCACAGTAGCCAGCGAGCCGCATTGAATCTGCGGTCGTAGCCACGCTCGCCAAGAGCGTGGGGTTCGCAAGTTTGAGCCGCGTTTCCCACGCTCTTAGCGAGCGTGGCTACGGGCTAGGTTCACAAATTGGCCAGCCGTGTATTTAGCGGTCGGCATTCAGGTTGGTGGGTCTCGATGACTCGACCACACCCTACGAGGCCGGAGGTTCGGGCGGCTTCTTTTTGGACGCTCGCTTGCGCGGCGTCAGTTGCAGCCAGGAGTCGAGCTGTTTGGTCATTTCGTCCAGAGCGATGATGCGCGGGGCGACGTTGAATTCGGCTTCGGCCGGTGAGGTCGCGGACGATGCGAAGTTGAGACGCAAGACTTCTTTTTCGAGGTTCTGCATCCAGGCGGGGAGTTCGATGCCGGAGCCGATGCTGTCGGAGAGGTAGCTGTCGATCTCACGGCGGAGACTGTCGAACGATGGAGACTCAGCCTTCTGAGCTTGAGCGTCGGCGACGACTTGGGGAAGTAGGGCGAGCATTCGATTCACGGCAAGTGGCTTGGTGAAGTGCTCGTTAAGCCGGTCGCTGACGGCGGGGAGTCTCATGCCGTATTTCCGTTCGGCGGCGTGCAGACGCTTGAGATGTCCGGTGGCGGATTCGCGGGCGCGTTTCTCGAAGCCCCGTTCCCAGGCGGCGACGGCTTCGGTCAGGTTCCATTGGCAGAGGACTTGGTGGACCAAGTTCAGCGGCGTGAAGTTCCAGGCGTCGCGGTCGTAATCCGCTTCGACGCGCAGGAAGTCGAGCAGGAAGAAAAACTTCTCGCCGTAGTCGGACTGCGTGGTCGTCGTGTTGTATTCGAGGAAGCGGTCGAACTTGTCGACGACCGTCGTGTAAATCAGTTCGAGCACATGCACGACGTGATCGGTTTCGATCCGGCCGTTATCGAGAGCATCCAGCAACGGGCTGGGACGGAGCGGGTCTTGTGACTCGGCGAGAAAATTCAAGAACCACGGAATGCCGTTGTGCAGGATCGCTCGGACGTTGCCCAGCGTCAGCATCTTGGCGTGGAACAGTTCGGCTCCGTATTTGGTGATGAATTCGCGGACTTCATCCCAGATCGCGTCGCGCTTCATGCTCTCAACGGCCGACAGACGCATCGTTCCGCTATGACTGACCCATTCCTCGACGAACGGTTTTAGTAATGCGTGCAACAGCTCGACCTGCTTCTCTTGCGGGAATGAGTTGCTGTCATCGCCGCCGTCGTGCCACGTCGCGGCCGAACGGAGCAGTTCTTCGACGGACGATCGGACGGCGGTGCGGAACAGACGATCGAATTCCGTGACCGCCATCTCGCCGGGACGCGATGCCTTTTCCATGCGGTGCGCGGTTCGCAACAGATGCCAGGTCTCTTTGAGCAGACCGAGACGCGGCAATTGCGTCAGCAAGAAACGAATGTCCGATTGCAACAGCCGCGCCGCGAGCACTTGCTTGGGATGCCCACCGACATCGAGCGGCACGTACAAAAGCGGCTTGCGAGCGAGGATCGTCAGCAAGCTGGGAAGGGTCGATTTGACTTCATCGACATCGCCTCGCAGGGCCGCTCGATACAGCGCGGTCATGTGCAGATCTTCGTTCGCGGCTTTCGATTTCTTGCGGGTGTCACCACCGGGCAAGAAGCATCCGAGACCTCGCTCGCCAATTCGACAAGCGAGCTGAGCCGCGATCACGGTTTGCACCATGTACAGCTTCGTCTGCAATTGCAGATCGTATTCGACGTTCGAGTCATGCTCGCCGGACGGCGTCGCGATCTCGAAGTCCCACAACGAACCCATCAGCTTGCGAAGTCCGAGCTGCATCTCGCCGAGATGTTTGACCCAACCGCTGATGATCGCTTGCGGGTCTTCAATGTCCGGCCGGCGAGCTTCCTTCGGGTTGCGTTGCAATCCCGCCGGAGGATTGCGCATCAGAGAGGCCACCGCCATCTGCCAGACTTGCGCCAGCGTGACCGTGAACTTCAGCCGCGGCTCCAGGGCTTTGCTGAGATATTCCATTTCGGTTGAGCCAGTCGCGGCTCCGTCGTCCATCATGTCGCCCGCGACGCCGTCGTCGGCACTGTCTTTGAACGAGACATCTTCATACGCACTGGCGAAGGGATTGTCTTCGTCATCGTCATCATCGGGATCGAGCAGTCCGCCGTCGTCGTCATCCAAGTCGGCGAGGTCATCGTCGAGCGAGTCTTGCGGCGGCTTCGGCTTCCGTTTCTTCTTGGGCAAATCGTCCGCCAATCCGTCGAGCGCCGGGACTTCCCAGAATTCGCCCGCGTTGACTTCGATGTACGCGAAGAACCGCCGGATCAACGACCAGCGATCCGGTTGCGTACCGTCCGTCGGCTCGGCCGTGACCTGCGTCATCCACTCGGTCAGCAATGCGGGCAACGAGTACGAGCCAGACTCGATGCCAACCTCTTCATTCTGGCTGAGCCACTGCATCAAGAGCGCCATCGCGGCGACGTAGTCTTCTTTTTCGAGCAGTGCCTTCACGACAAGCGCGTACGACTTCGCCGTCGTGAAGCGGTCGATGTGACGACGCCAGAAGCTGACATCACCCGCCGCTTCGCCGGCGGCTCGCCATTCGGAGAGGACGTCGGCAACGTGCGTTGCAGACTC
>JAYVQJ010000028.1:0-12477 GCA_043777235.1 Planctomycetia bacterium | reverse complement strand
CCGGGCGGCGTTAGCCCCCGGACGGAAGTCAGTTTGCCGCATGTCCGGGGGCTGACGTCGCCCGGCTCGCCAAATTCAAATTAGTTCGTTACTCGTTGGATCGCTCCGTCGATGCGAGACAACGTTCGTTCGCGACCGACGAGCAGAATGCATTCATAGACGCCGGGGCCGATCGGGACTCCGGTGGTGCTGATTCGCAAGGCATGAATCAACGTCCCAGGCGATTGGCCTTGTTCCTCGCAGTACGCCTTGAGCGTGGCTTCGAGATTCTCGATTGTCCAATCAGGCAGCGCGGTGATGCGGTCGCGGTAGCCGGCCAGCAGCGCGGGGACAACTTCTTTGGCAACCCGTTTGGCGAATTCCTTTTCGTCGTAGGTGATGTCGTCTTTGAAGAAGTACGCGACATCGAGGATGTCGCTGAAGAGCCTGATCCGATCGCCCAGCGCGGTGACGAGCTGAGTGACGAAGCCGTGCGTTTCGTGGGGCACGTTTTCAACGTGCCCTTCCTGGCCTGGCACGTTGGAAACGTGCCCCACGATGAGTCCCGCCTTCACCAAGTACGGCAAGCATCCGGCGACTTTGTCTTCAATCGGCAACTGCGTCATCCAGTGCTGCTGGTACGAGACCATCTTGTCGGGATCGAAGCCAGCGGGAGCCTTCACGACTCGGTCGAGCGTGAAGAGTTTCACCGCATCATCCAGCGAAAAGATTTCGGTCTTGTCGTCGAGCGACCAGCCGAGCCGCAGCAGACCGTTCAAGATTCCAGCCGGCAGGAATCCGACTCGTTCATAGAACTCGACCATCACCGGATCAAGCCCCGCTTGTCCGGCGAGTCCGATCTGAGCGAAGACCGCGTCCCCTTTGTCGCACAGCTTTTTGAACGAGACGTTGTTGCGGTACTGAGCCAGTTTTCGCTTGGCGAGTTTCTCTTTCGATCCCGGCGCGGCGACGTAAGGAATATGAGCGAACTGCGGCAGCGTGTTGCCGAGCGCTTGATGCAACAGCACCTGCGTCGGCGTGTTCGAGAGATGTTCTTCGGCCCGGACGACGTGCGTGATCTGCATCTGTGCGTCGTCGATCACCGTCGCGAAGTTGTACAGCGGCGAGCCGTCGCCGCGCATGATGACCGGATCCGCCATCAAGCTGGCGTCCCATTCGACGCGCCCCCGAATGTGGTCGTCGATGACAACTTTTTGATCGCGCGGAACGAGGAATCGAATGACATGCGGCCGGCCTTCCGCGACGAATTGCTGAATCTCAGCGCTGCTGAGTTCGAGCGATCGGCGAGCACTGACGTACTGCCGCTTCTCCGCCTCAGCGAGCTTGCGATCTTGGTCGATTTGTTCTTTGGTTTCGAAGCAGCGATAGGCCTTGCCCTCAGCGAGCAACCGATCGGCAGCGGCTCGGTACAGCTCGCCGCGCTGCGATTGAAAGTACGGAGCATACGGACCGCCGACTTCTGGGCCTTCATCCCACGTCAGGCCGAGCCACTTGAACGCTCGCAGGATCGGGCCGAGGGCCTCGTCCATGTTCCGCTGCTGGTCGGTGTCGTCGATCCGCAGAATGAACTGGCCGCCGTTGTGCCGCGCCCACAGCCAGTTAAACAGAGCGGTTCGCATCCCACCGATGTGCATGTAGCCCGTCGGGCTGGGAGCAAATCGCGTTCTGACAGTCATCATCAATCCTCAAAGAGTTCCAGTGCCGGGCGAGGATGATAACACTCGTCGCGCGACGTTCGTAGGACGACTCGGAAACGGCCCTGAGATCGTCGCTGACATCGATCAGCGGCGCGGCAACTTTGATCGAGCAGACCTGGCGGATGTGACGATCTCCCAGTCTTCGATCGGGCCGGGAATGATCCGAAACAGTGGATGCGGCTGTGGCCGGACGAGTGGTTCGATCGACTGCAACCACGCCGGGTCGCGCCGCTGCAATTTGGATTTGAGATGTGCCCACTCGTAATTCAACTGCGAACGAGTTGCCGTCATGACTTCCGCTGTGTCGCCATCTTCAATCTTGGAAGTGTCGAAGCGATAGCCGCGCCGAACGGACTCCGCATGAACGACTCGCAGGTAGGTCGCGATCGTTCGAGCGGGTGATGCCGTTGCTCGGAACCGATTCAATTGCGGATGACGGGTATAGCCGCGCGTTTTTCCGTTGAGCACTGCCTGCGCCAACAAGGCTTCACGCCACAGCGCGACGAGGCCGCGCGAGTCGAGGTACTTCGGATGTAATGTCCACAGTCGCATGATGGGGATTACGCACCAATCTCGGCGCGGGTCGGTATCGACGGCTGTGCTCCGCGTCGCGTGACCGAGATCGCGGCCGCCGTACTGGCCCAACGAGCGGCTTCGAGGAATGAACGGCCTTCGGACAAGGCCGTCGCCAACGTGCCATTGAAGACGTCACCGGCAGCCGTCGCATCGATCGCTTCGACACGCGGTGCTGGCAGATGGGTCACGGTGTCACCATCGAGCACACAGCAGCCATGTTCGCCGCGCGTGATGATAATTCGCGAGCAGCCCGCTGTTTGAAGTTGTCGCGCTGCGACTTCGGCCTCTTCGGCAGAGCGAACTTCGCGGCCGGTCAGTAACGCGGCTTCGGATTCGTTCGGCGTGAAGACGTCGATCAGTCTCAGGCCGACGGCGAACATGATTTCGAGATCGGCTGGAGCGGGATTCACGATCGTTGTCAGTCCGTTCTGTTTCGCTCGACGCAGGCCGGCCATGACGGTTTCGAGCGGTGACTCCAAACAGGCGACGAAGACGCGCGCGTTCTGCCAAACATCGGTCGGGACCGCGTGGACGTCGTCGGGGCGCAGCAGCAAATTCGCTCCACTTGCGACGCTGATGAGATTCTGCCCGCGCGCATCAACCAAGATCAGAGCGACTCCTGAAGGTTGACCATCGACGACCTTCAAAAATCGCGTGTCGAGGTTTTCTTGTCGCAATCCTGCAAGTGATTCGCGTCCGAACGAATCATCGCCGACGGCGGCGAGGAACGTCACTGGTTCGCGCGAGGAGCGCGCGGCGGCAACCGCTTGATTGGCTCCTTTGCCTCCGGCGGCGCAATAGAACTCACCGCCGAGAATTGTTTCACCGGGCTTCGGCAACGAGGACGAACGGATCACCAAGTCGGTGTTGATCGAGCCGAGGACGATAATCGACATGTAGTGCTCGAATTGGCATCGAGGTGAGCCGGCGCTGCGCTGGTCCCACCCTACTTGACCGGCCACTTCACGTTGTATTTGCGTTCGATCGACTCCATCCACTCGCGGCGGAGCGGGAAGAAGCTGGCGGAGGCGAGCTCGTTCGCGGGGGGACTGTGCGGCCATGTCTTCAGGAAGTCGGCTCGTTGCGGAGCGTCCTCTTCAGCGGCGATGTCTTCCCGTTCGGTGACATGCACAACGATGAAGGCCGAGCGATCGAAGTTCGGAATCGCTGAGGTTTCGCCGGGCTTCAACTTGTCGATCGCGGTGAAGAAGTCATCGCCCAACTTGTCGAGGCCGGCGATTTGCGAGAGTTCGACTCGTTCGTTGCCACCTTGGAACGGATTCACGCCGGGAGCCGACATGCCCGACATCGTGAAGTGCGAGAATTTGTCTTTCGGTTCGAGGACAGTCAGAGCCTGACCTTCTTTGTCGCCGGTGACCGTCTCGGCAGCAACGGCCTCGGTCAGCTTCTTGCCATCGGCGAGTTTGGCGATCGCTTTGGCTCGCGCTTCGGCTTTCGGCGCGGCTTGAGCCAAACGCCAGGCTTTGGCCACTTGCTCTTTGATGCCGTCGTCTTCGAACTTCGGAACGTGAGCTTCCTTTCGCTCGACGACCCAGTATGCGAAGCGGTTTTTCGTGCCAGGGTCTTGAGCAATATCGGGGGTGTATGTCCCTTCGTTGCCACGGCCGAAGACATGCTGAATGACCGACGTGGCTCCTTGGCGATTCGTTGATTCGTCGATCGGATCAGTGGCACTACGGATCGTGAACTCTTCCGACTTACTGAGTTCCTCGGCCGAGAGCGACGGCGTTTCGAGATACTTGAGGTCTTGTGCTTTGGCGAGTTCTTTCAATTCGGTCGCAACGGTCTCGGGCGACTTGTAGGACTTCGAAGTTTTGTCAGCGATCGTGTACGAGCCGAGCCGGCGCATCTTGCCGACGACCAATTCGATCCGCTTCTTCATCTCTTCGAGCGTACGCACTCGGACCAGTCTTTCTTGGATCTCTTCCTTGACATCCTCGAACGGTTTGTATTTGAGCTCGGGCTTCTTGGGAGTCGTCTCTTCGGAGTCATCCTTCGGCTTCTCGGAGTCGTCTTTTTTCTCTTTATCCGCTGCGGGCTTGTCGTCCTTGGAGTCAGTGGCATCCGCTTTCGGTTTGTCTTCGGGCTTTTTGTCGTCGGACTTGTCGTCCTCTTTTTCTTTCGGCTTCGCCTTTTCGACATCCGCTTTTGGCTCTTCCTTTTTGGGTTCTTCTTTCTTCGGCTCGTCGTCTTTCTTTGTTTCTTCAGGCTTGTCGTCGCAGGCAGATCCTCCTTCGGCGTCCGGCTTCTTGTCGGCATCCTTCTTTGACTCGTCCGCGGGTTTGTCGGTCTTGGGCTTCTCCGATTTTTCTGTCGCCGGTTCGGCGGGCTTGTCGCCGTCTTTCTTATCGTCCTCTTTTTTCTCGTCTGGTTTCTTGTCGCCGTCCGGCTTGTCTGTTTTCTCGCCATCCTTCTTTTCTTCTGGCTTCTTGGAGTCTTCACCCTCTAGTTTCTTAGGATCGTCTCCTTCGGTGGCGTCTTCTTTCATCTCGGTCTTGGGAGGAGTACGGTCCATGAATAACTCTTTGTTGTCTTCGTAGTATTTCTCGACCTCTTCGTCGGTCGGCGGAGTGACTTTGGCTTCGATGGTCTCGAAGTCCGCTTCGAGATACGCGAGACGTGCTCGGGGCGGTTGACGGAATCCGGGTTCACCCTTCGCGCTGGGGTACTTCTCAGCGTGATCTTTGAAGAAGGTTCGCAGGTCCGAATCGGACGGGTCCGGGATGCTCTTTGTGAACGCTTCGACGGGGATCGAGGTGGCCTCGATCGCGTGCTTCACGTTGACCTTGCGGAAATCCTGCCAGCGTTGTTGTGGCGTGGTGGTGGATCGCGGGAAGGTCATCTCGGCAGCCATACGTGCGGCCATTTCTTCGCGGAGCAAGTCGTAGATGTAGTGGTCGCCGAGGTGCAGTTCTTCTTTGATCTCACGGAAGTCTTGCGTCGTGAGCTTCTGGTCGCTGATCATCTTGATGAAATCGCTGACCGCATCATCGTTGACGTTGATCCCCAGCCGACCGGCCTCGCGGCGAAGCAGATCGCCGAAGATGACGTCCTTCTCGAAGTCGTCGTTGCCGAACGTGAATTGGATTTGTTCCAACGCGCGCTGCATCTGCATCTGGTAGAACTGCTGGCCGAATTGGCCAGCCTTCAGGAATTGCTCGGGGATCGGGTGCGACTTGCGATAGATGATGCCGACAATGCGGTTGGCGGTCTCGCGGCGGTTCTTGAGATTCGCGATCTCGTGCGGCGCGAGTCCGGCGATCTCGGCCTTCTCATGCGGAGCGCTGCCACCGAAGTAAATGACGACCAAGCCGAGCACCGCTCCGACGAGCGCGCCCATCGCGAGGTACTCGTTCTGCTTCCCTTTGCGAGTTCCCCAGACGAACGCTCCGCCGCCAAACAGGATCGCCAGAATGACGGGAACCAGCGTCGTGTTGCCGGCTCGCAATGAGTCGTCGAAGACAAACGTGATCATCGCCATCAACGTCAGAGCGGCCATGATCGGCTTGAGATTACGACGAAAGAAATCCAACGAATCCATGAATCCACACCTCATAAAGAGCGAGCTGCTGAAAAGTCTGTTTCCGCAGACTTGCTTGACAGCCCAAGAAAGAGCCGAGTACGTATTGCCGCCACTCGGCTGGCCGAAAGCCGGCGGATTGTAGTCCCAGAGGGTCGAGCGACAAGGGCGACCGGAAACGTGGCCGACGCATCTCGCGTCGAATGGATGCGCTTCGCATTCGCCACAAATCAGCAAGGAATTCAGTGTGGCTGGAAAGCGTTTGAAAGCATTGGTGATCGTCGAGTCGCCGGCGAAAGCCAAAAAGATCAGCGGCTTTCTGGGGCCGAATTACCAAGTGCTCGCCAGCATGGGGCATGTCCGTGACCTGCCAGCCGGAGCCGCTCAGATTCCCGCCGCGCTCAAAAAAGAAGACTGGGCGAAGATCGGCGTCAATGTCGAGCAGGGCTTTCAGCCGCTCTACATCGTCCCGCCGGAAAAGAAAAAGCTCGTCGCCGAATTGAAGGACGCACTCAAGAACGCCGACCAACTCATCCTCGCGACCGACGAAGACCGCGAAGGGGAATCCATCGGCTGGCATCTGATGGAAGTGCTCAAGCCGAAAGTCCCCGTCAAACGGATGGTCTTCGGCGAGATCACCAAAGAAGCGATCCAAGAAGCGATCGGCGCGATGCGCGACATCGACGAGGATCTCGTCGCAGCTCAGGAAACGCGGCGCGTGCTCGATCGGCTGTACGGCTATCGGATCAGCCCGCTGCTCTGGAAAAAGATCGCGCCGAAGCTCTCGGCTGGCCGAGTTCAATCGGTCGCGGTGCGGCTAATCGTGACCCGCGAAATCGAACGGATGGCCTTCCGCAGCGCGACGTATTGGGATCTGAAAGCCGAACTCGCGACCGACACCTCCGCGAAGTTCACCGCCGAACTCGCGACCGTCGGCGAACGCCGAGTCGCCAGTGGCAAAGACTTCGACGAGACAACCGGCAAGCTCAAACCGAACGCGGACGTGCTGCTGCTCGACCAACCCAGCGTCGAAGCTTTGCGTGACCGCTTGAACGGCGGGGCGTGGCAAGTCACCAGCGTCAAAGAACGCAGCGAACTCCGCCGCCCGTATCCCCCATTCGAGACCAGCTCGCTGCAACAAGAATCCAACCGCAAGCTCGGCTTGTCGGCCAAAGAGACCATGCAGATCGCTCAACGGCTGTATGAGGACGGCCTCATCACCTACATGCGAACCGACAGCGTCAACCTTTCCGGCGAGGCGATCGGCGCGGCGCGGCGGCGCATCGAAGAGAAATACGGAGCGGAATTCCTCAGCCCGACACCGCGCCAGTTCACGACCAAATCGAAGAACGCGCAAGAGGCTCACGAGGCCATCCGCCCCGCCGGCAAAATGATGCCGACCGCCGATGAACACGGTTTGTCCGGTCAATCGGCTCGGCTCTACACGCTGATCTGGATGCGGACGATGGCCACACAGATGGCGGATGCTCGGCTGACGTTCATCACCGCGACGATCGCCGCCGCCGATGCCGAGTTCCGTGCGACCGGCCGACACGTCGACTTCCCCGGCTTCTTCCGAGCCTACGTCGAAGGAGTCGATGATCCCGAAGCCGCGCTCGATGACCAAGAGGCCGCACTGCCGCCACTCCGCGAATCACAGTCGCTGTCGCTCGAAAAACTCGACTCTCTGAAGCACGAAACGAAACCGCCGGCGCGATTCACCGAAGCCACACTGATTCGTGAACTCAAAGCGGACGACATCGGCAGGCCGTCCACCTATTCCAGCATCATCAGCACGATTCAGGATCGAGGCTACGTTCGGAAGGTCAGCAACCAGTTGATCCCGACCTTCACCGCGATGGCCGTCACGCGGTTGCTCGAACAACACTTCCCCAACCTTGTGGACATCAAGTTCACAGCGCAGATGGAAGAGCAACTCGACGAGGTCGCGGCGGGAACGTCCGAGCGTTTGCCATTTCTGCAAAAGTTTTATTGCGGCGGCGACGGACTCGACGAACAAGTGAAAGCTCGCGAAGAGCAAATCGATCCGCGCACTGCCTGCACGATCGAACTCAACGGCGTTGAGGCGAAAGTCCGAGTCGGTCGCTACGGCCCGTTCTTGCAGAAAGAAGGGACCGGCCCCGATCCCGACACCGCGTCGATCCCCGATGACATCGCTCCGGCGGACATCACGAATGAACTGGCCGAGAAATGGCTGGAACTCAAGCGACAAGGTCCGCAGTCGATCGGCAGTCATCCCGAACATGGTCTGCCGGTCTACTTACTGAGCGGTCGCTTCGGCCCGTACCTGCAAGTCGGCGAGATGTCGAAAGACCCCGATGCTCCGAAGCCGAAACGGCAAAGCATCCCGAAGAACATCGACCCTTCGACGCTCTCCTTCGAGACGGCTCTGAAGCTGCTTGCACTGCCGCGCGAGCTCGGCCTGCACCCCGATGATAGCAAGCCGGTCTATGCCAGCATCGGCCCGTATGGCCCGTATGTGAAGCACGACAAATCATTCCGCTCGATCCCGAAGACCGGCGACGTGCTGAACATCGACCTCGCCGCCGCCGTCGAATTGATCCGACAGCCGCGCGGCAAGAAAGCCGCACCGACTGCGCTCCGCGATCTCGGCAAACATCCCGACGACGACGCGCTGATCCAAATTTTCGAGGGCCGCTTTGGTCCGTATGTCAAACACGGCGACATCTTCGCCTCACTGCCGAAAGACCGCACGATCGAGTCCGTGCAACTCGACGAAGCCCTGATCTGGATTGCCGAACGCGCCGCGAAAGGTCCGTCGAAGAAGAAGAGCCGCGGCCGAGGCGGTTTCAAAAAGAAAGCCGCCGCACCGAAGGGCGAGACAACCACCGCCGCCCTCAAGCCCGCCAAAAAGAAAGCGGCAAAGAAGAAGGCACCCAAGAAAAAGAAACCACAGGACGACCAGCCTGAGGAATAAAACGCAGGACACACGAAGATTCAACGCAAAGTCGCAAAGGCCGCAGAGGACCGCAAAGCGGGCGAGCCGCGAGTGGGAATTTGGTCTTGTTGCTTCAAGCGAATCAGACTTGTTCGAACAGTTCTTTGCGGCCTCTGCGTCTTTGCGTTGAAAACTGCTTTACTCGTCGATGATGCCACACATGTCTGTCGTGTTGATTCTTGTTGGTGCCTATCTCGCCGGCTCGTTGCCGTTTGGGTTGCTCGTCGCGCGACTGGCCAAAGGGATCGACATTCGCGAGCACGGCAGCAAGAACATCGGAGCCACGAACGTCACGCGCGTGCTCGGAGCCAAGTGGGGCGCGATGTGCTTTGTGCTCGATGTCCTCAAAGGCGCGTTGCCGATCTGCCTACCGAAGTTGATTCTCGCGGCCAATGAGCCAAACCACCTTCACTGGCAAGTCGCCGCCGGTTTGATGTCGATCCTCGGTCACATGTTTCCGATCTGGCTCGGCTTTCACGGCGGCAAGGGAGTCGCGACCGCGCTCGGCGTCGCCGCGATGCTGGCTCCTCTGGCGACGGCGATCACGTTCGGCGTTTTCATCGCTTGCTTCGCCGTGACGCGTATCGTGTCGATCAGTTCGATCCTCTCGGCCGTGACGTTCGCGGTCGCTCAGATGTATTTCCTGTGGCCGCAGCCATTCCGCATAGGCAGGTGGAGCATCGCCGTTTTCAGCCTGGCCGTGCCGACGCTGATCATCGTCAAACACCGCAGCAACATCGTGCGACTGCTACGCGGCGAAGAGCCTCGGTTCAACTTCAAGATGAAATCGGCCAATTCCTCACTGTCAGAGCCGACGGGCGAGACGACCAACTCGTCAAAGATCCCGAACGAGAACAACTCTCTCACCAAGTCTTCCGATGATCGCGCTGATTGCGATTGAAAAAGAAGAACGCTTCGATTTCAGACAGCCCAGCGCATACCTCAAGCCCTTTCGACATGACGGATGACGGTAGCACTTTGTAAACTGGACGATAGGCCGTCCATACGGCATGCAACTGCTCATCCGACAACTGTATGCCACAGCGGCACACGATCGCCATCACCACGAAGAAGCTGGCCCCGTACAACATGGGTGCCAGCGTCAGCCAACAAAGCCATCCCATTCTGCGCTCGGCGCAATGGTCTTTCATGGACGAAGACCTCAGCAGACTTCGATGTCATTCGTCAGCGACATCTCGCTGGCGGCGTCGAGCGCGGCGTGGGTCGCGAGCTGCTTGTTGTAATACGTCGATGTCCGGCCGCTGAGCAGCACTTCGCCGTCGTGAACTTCGACGTGCAGGCTGCGGATCGTGCCTCCCGTTCGGAGGCGCACATAGCGTTCGACCGTCTCGGCGATTTCGCGCGGCGAGACTTCAACGATCCCTCGGGGTCGGTCGAGCAAAGCTTGTGGCGTCATCATTTCCTCCTTGAGCTGCGCCGAAGCACAACACGATTGGTCAGCGTGACCGGGTCTTGACGGTGTCTATCACCGCTTCCAAGATGCCCCCCCGACGTGTCCCCGCCGGAGTTTGTGATAAGTCATCGCTGCTCTGGCTTGGCGAAGCGATTCGCCTCCAGAGTGGGGGCAAAGTGTACAAGCCTCAAAATGACCGTCAATTTGAATCTCCCGAAGTTCGGCATTTCAGCAGGATTACAAATCTCATGGATGAAACCTCGAAAACGTTCCTCGATCGCCTGCTGACGACCCCTAGTCCATCCGGTTTTGAGCGGCCGATTCAAGACGTCGTCCGCGAATTCGTGAAGCCGTTTGCTCACGACGTGAAGACCGATTGGCACGGCAACGTCATCGCGGCGATCAATCCCAGCGGCTCGCCGAGGATCATGCTGGCCGGGCATTGCGATCAGATCGGCCTGCTGGTCGTGAACATCGACAAGGACGGCTTCCTGCGGACGGCCGCGATCGGCGGCTGGGATGTGCAGCAGCTTGTCGGGCAGCACATGCTCGTCTGGACGAAGGCAGGGCCGGTCAAAGGGGTCATCGCACGCAAGGCGATTCACCTGCAAACGCCCGAAGACCGCAAGCAGGTGCCGGAGATCAAAGACCTCTGGATCGACATCGGTGTCAAGAACGCCGATGAGGCGAAAGAACTCATCGCCGTCGGCGATCCGGTCACGTTTGAACTCGGCATGAGAACGCTCCGTAACAACCTGGCGGCGGCTCCCGGCATGGACAACAAAGTCGGCGTGTGGGTCGTCATGCGAGCCTTGCAGCTCATCGCCGCCGGCAAGCCGCAAGCAGCCGTCGTGTCAGTCTCGACGGTCCAAGAAGAGATCGGCCTGCGTGGCGCACAGACCAGCGCGTACTCGGTCGATCCGCAGCTTGGCATCGCGGTTGATGTGACTCACGCGACTGACTGCCCGACCATCGACGAGAACCAGCACGGCAAGATCAAACTCGGCGGCGGTCCGGTCCTGTATCGCGGCCCGAACGTCAACCCGGTCGTCTTCGAGCGACTGACATCGCTCGCCAAAGAACACGAGATTCCGTTCCAAATCGGTGGCCTCGCGAAAGCCGCCGGCAACGATTCCAACGTCATGCAAATCAGCCGAGGCGGCGTCGCGACGGGACTCGTCACGATCCCCAACCGCTACATGCACAGCCCGGTTGAAATGATCTCGCTCGACGACCTCGACAACGCGGCGAAGCTGATCGCTCACTTCTGCCTGTCACTGACGCCAGCGTGCGACTTCACGCCTTAGCGTCGTAGTCGTATGGTGGGTCGAGTCATCGAGACCTACTACACACTTCGCAAATTCTGGTGGTCTCGATGACTCGATCCGCCCTATCTCTTTGGAAAAGCCATTCCTCGTCCGTGAATCCCTTGGACTTCTTGCTGGTCGCGGTGGTCCTCTTGGCGGACTTCTGCGTCCCCTTCGCGTGGGCGAGTTTGCCCGGAGCTTTCTTCTCCGACATCAGCGCTTCCTTTGTGGTAGCCAGCTTTCGAAGAAGGTGAGTGGTGTAGCCACAAACAACGGAGGACACGATCGACTCAAGATTGATGCCGTGATGGCGATTGAGCGTCTCATCCAGCTTGCTTGTGCTGCACACACGGTTTGCCCAAGAGCAACCCGTGCTACTCGGTTGACCCGTCAGTCGGGATCTGTTTCCCTCTCGTCATCCCGAAACGGCATTC
This sequence comes from Planctomycetia bacterium, assembly GCA_043777235.1. GTDB lineage: Bacteria > Planctomycetota > Planctomycetia > Planctomycetales > Planctomycetaceae > SXKJ01. Next base: position 528 of record JAYVQJ010000028.1, on the reverse strand, counting down.
GGTCCTTGAAAGTCGCCAAGCGTGCCGAGCGTTTTGCCAGTTTATCAGAATGATATCGCATTGCGGATTTAGAATTCTTCTCCTTTGCTTTCTCCAACCATTTACGCGCCGACGCGACCATTCTCTCTTGGTACTGAATTGCCTTGTCGAACTCCTTCAACTCGGCATGCGCTGCGGCGGTGGTTGCGAGCAGCGACAAGCTCGCCTTCTCACCGTTCGCGTTGCCAATCTTGGCAGCGATCGCCATTGCTTGTTTTCCGTCTCGAAACCTTTCATCTGGATTGGTCGCCAAAATCCAGGCAATTTTGAGCGAGGCAGCTTCACTGATGTCCTTTGATCCCACACGCACAACTTCTCGAAGGTCGGCCATCGCGCTCTCGGGCAGGGCCAGCGCGCACTTTAGGGGTCTTGGGTTGCGCATTAAGTGTATTGATGCTATTAGTTCTCTGTGTTGAATTGTAATTCGCAACGCAGGGAGCATGACGTGGTGAGGGAGCCGATTCAGATTGGGTTAGAGAGTGTGATGCG
>JAYVQJ010000027.1:0-3179 GCA_043777235.1 Planctomycetia bacterium | reverse complement strand
GCATCAAGTGGGTCGTTCTCGAAGAGCTTGAGATGGGCTTGCATCCTCGTGCCATCTCGGTCGTGCTCCTGATGATCTTTGAGTTGGTGACTCGTGGTTATCGAGTTTGTCTTTCGACGCATTCACCGCAAACGCTGGAGGCGGTGTGGGCGCTCCGGCATCTGAAGGAAAATGGTGCCTCCGCGAATAGTGTTTTGGATCTGTTTGCCGCGCCGCATACCCAGGCGATGCAAAAACTCGCGGAAACAGTGCTTCAAAAAAGTGTCCGAGTCCATTACTTCGACCGCGAGACCGGCAGAACCCGTGACATCTCTGACCTTGATCCTTCGCTAGAAGAAACTGGCGATGCGGGGTGGGGTGGATTGACAGAATTCAGCGCTCGGGCCAACGCCGCTGTTGCGCGCGCCGTCGCCAACGCAGGCGTGGAGGGTGGAGCATGAGTTTTCGGAAAGCGGTTGAACTTTGTCCGTCGCTTGAGCACGCATTGCAGCCAGGGCTGTCCGCGCTTCGCAGTACTGACAGAGACCATGTTCTTGCGGAAGACACTCGCCGGCTAACCGGAAGTGTTGACCTCGACAGCACCTTAAAAACCGCTTTGCCAAACACCCCACGATGGGACTACGCGATTGGCTATCGGCATACGACTCCGAAGGTCGAGATCGTCTATTGGGTCGAAGTCCATCCGGCGAGTGACGGTGAAATCAAAGTCGTCCTCAAGAAACTGGCTTGGCTGAAACAATGGCTACGTGAATCAGCTCCGCAACTCAATGCCCTGCGCAGGGAATTCATTTGGGTCTCCAGCGGCAAAACGTCTTTGTCGCTATCTGCTCCACAACAGAAGCAATTCGCGCTGCTGGGGCTGCAACACAAAGGGCGCGTCTTTCAAATTCCGAATAAGTCGGCCGCAGACTAAGTGGCCCGCAATTTCGAAGCAACTCGACGCACATCGGAAGCGGCAACAAATTCAACATCCTGGCCTGGCGATGACCGGGATGTACAACGTGCTCGAAAAGTTGCGGAGCGGCGAACCGCTCAACGACAAAGAGAAGACCATCCACGAGCAAGGGTTGGTCTCGGTTCTCAAACAGATTCACGACGACTTGGACGCCACCGTGTTCGACGCCTACGGCTGGCCCGTCACGCTCACCGATGAAGAGATTCTGGAACGACTGGTCGCCCTCAACGCCGAACGAGCCGCCGAAGAACAACGCGGCCTGGTCCGCTGGCTCCGCCCCGAATTCCAAAACCCCGCGACCAACAAGCCAACTCAGAAAACCATCGCACTCTCCGAACCCGACGAAGACGAGGAAGCCGTCGAAACCAACCCGAATCGCCAGCGAGGCCCGAAGGATAAGCCCACACCGAAGTCGTCCAAGCGAGAACCTCTCGCTGGCGCGTCGGGCTTGTCGGTCGCGGCGACAAAGAAAGCCCCTTGGCCCAAGTCACTCCCCGACCAAGTCCAAGCCATCCGCCAACACCTCGCCTCCGCCGAGAAACCACTCACAGCCGCCGACCTCACCAAACAATTCACCCGCGCCAACGCGGATCGGATCGAAGAAGTCCTCGACACTCTTGTCGTCACCGGAACCGCTCGCCGACTCCGTGGCGGCAAGTTCGTAGCGTCGTAGGTCCGAATCGACGCAACTTGAAAACCAAGTCCTCGCGCTCAACGTGAAACGATGCCGAACGCGGAACCGCTCTGGCCGGGGACGTGGGCAAAGAATCGTCACGGTGCCGAGATGATCCGTCACGACCTACAAGCGGCCGGCTTGCTGTTTGAAGACGAACGGGGCGACGTGTTCGACTTCCATTCGCTACGCGGCCAGTTCATCACACAACTCGGCCGAAGTGGCGTGTCGTTGGTCGAGGCGCAGAAGTTGGCTCGTCACTGTGATCCGAAGCTGACCGCCAATCACTACACGCACCTTTCGCTTCACGACCTGACCAGCGCGGTGAGTCGGCTGGCTGCTCCGCAAACTCCTCACCAAGAGTGTGAGACGATGCGAGCCACTGGCACCGAAAAAACCCGCGCTGAATCTCTGGCACCAACTGTGGCACCAACCCTGGGTAAACAGGGAGAGCCGCTGACAACGGCTGCGAATTCGTCTGATGCAAACTTCCTGGCACTAACGGATTGCAGGTGCGATGTTTTGGCCCCCATCCAGCTTGTCTGGATGGAGCCGACGATGGCGAGCTAACCGACGAATCGTTGCGATTTGTCAGTCCCCATCCGCCTCGTGCGGATGGTGAATCAGCTTCTCAGGGGATCGCTGCCCAGTGATCTTCTCCACCATCCGCACGAGGCGGATGGGGTCCGAAGAGAAGAATGTTTACCGCCTTTTATCGCTCCATCGTTCGCTCCATCCAGGCAAGCTGGATGGGGGCGGGAATCAGCGCACCTGCAATTCGTTAGTGTCAGCAAACTTCGCTGCCGAACGTCCCCCGCCAGAAACGCGAAAACCCCGCGAAATGCGGGGTTCTGAGCATGATTGCGAGTCGGTGATCACACTTAAAAAGAGTACCGAAGGTGGGAGTCGAACCCACACACCCAGTGAAGGATACGGGATTTTGAATCCCGCGCGTCTGCCATTCCGCCACTCCGGCCCTGTGAAGGGGCGACATCTTAGAGACGAGCAATCGTGATGCAAGTAAGTGGTGTCGTCTTTGATCTTGAAGGCATGACAAATCCTCGTGAGAGATTCAAAGAGCGGTTCTGAACGTCTTTGAGAGGACCGGTGAAACGCAGAAGTGGCGAAGTTCGCAGCGCAGTACAAACCTGAGACGCGGGGGTGCTGAGTGCGAAGGAACACGGCTGTAATGACTTCCCGAGTTATTTTTAGGGATTGATCTGTGCAGGCAGCAGGAGTGCGCGTCATGCACTCTGCGGGACTCATGAGATTGGCTCGAAGGGACTGTGATTTTTGCCCCCGACGTTGCATCGGGGGTTCAACGGCTTTTGCGCGACTCGAATTCGTCCGAGAAAATGAGTAGCGCAAAGGCCGCTGAACCTCTGGGACAAGCCAGAGGCGAAAAACACAGCTCGGAGGGCCGCCACTCGAAAGCCTAGGGCTTTGTCACAGCCTGATTTTCGGGTTGGATAGATCAGCCGGCACGCGCTAGCGCAATGGCACTTACTTTACCCCAGTAACCCGCAGCGTCAGCGAGGGAAACAAAGGGAA